>JAODGV010000124.1 GCA_025464425.1 Methanosarcinales archaeon
GATATCCCCTTTAATTCCTCGCCTCCCTTCTTATACCCGATATATGCATCAACAAGCATAAGGATAGTAGGAAAAGCAACAATAGCGAGTATATACCATCCAATACACGACATTTCTCAATTACCCCCTTTATTACTTTCTTACCCGACGTAAAAAAAGTATCTATTCAGGTTTTAAAAGTTCACGATAAAGAATCCATTGAAGCTTGGATGCTCAGTTCTTTATCTTCTATTCCTAATTTTTGGATGGACTTGTAAGGAATATAGCAGCAATGAGCAGATACTACGAGGTGAAGAAGCGGGACGGTGCAGCGAGGATAGGCAGGCTCATAACGAGTAGTAGCAGACGGTTGCAAACACCTCTTTTATTCCATGTTGAAAGCGTTAGAAGAAATAAAGAAATAGAAGTGATAAGCGTGGAATCACCGCGATTCACGAGCTTAACCACAGAAGACGGCTGGAACAGCCCTCGTGGCACGGTTCTGCTGCCCGAGGTGCATCCACTTCATGCAAAGTTGAAAGAGAGCCCTTTATTTGTTGACCTCTTCGTGCTCGGTTTCGCGTCCAGCATGCTTAACACGCCAGAATCGTTCGTTCGCAGGGTAATAGATGCGAGGAATGAGATACCACCCGATGTAGCTTTATGGGCGCCGGCAGTAGCAACTGCGGAGAATGCAGCACTGCTCGTATATATGGGCGTGGATATAGTAGACGACATAAATGCGATAATAAAAGGCTATTCCGCTATCTATCAGCTTGAGGAATGCGAGCTACGAATATCAGATCTGGAAGAGCTGCCATGCAACTGCCACGTCTGCACTTCAACAGATATAAGCGAGTTACAGGGGTTGAGTGCTGATGCACGTGCGAAGATAGCCGAACACAATACGCTATTACTGGAACGAGAATTGAGCAAAATAAGAGAATACATAAGAGCTGGCACACTGCGTGAGTATGTTGAGTTACGTGTGAGGTCGTCAACGTTTTTAACTGCCGTGTTGCGGATACTGGATACAGAACATGAATACTTCGAGCCAAGAACTCCGATCGCACGCAGACGAGTAATGAAGATAAACACTATGGAATCGCTGAGGCGTGTAGAGGTCTGGAGATTCGCAAATCGCGTTATGGAACGATACATACCCCCGGCTAAGCGAATACTGCTGATACTGCCATGTGCGGCGAAGAAGCCTTATTCATGCTCGCAATCGCACAGGAAGTTCATCAATGCTATTAGCGATTACAGGGGGCATATCCACGAATTGATTTTAACGTCGCCATTAGGAGTCGTGCCACGTGAGCTCGAACTCGTATATCCCGCAGCGTTCTATGATATACCCCTGACCGGGTACTGGGATGCTGAGGAACGCGCATGGGTTGCTTCATGCCTGAATGCGTATCTTGATAGAAATTTCGGTAAGTATGATGTTATTGTGGCGCATCTCAGAGCAGCATACAGGGAGATATGCGAGTCTGTGCTGGAAGAAAGAGGCATGGAAGCAATATTCACATGCGAAGAGCACGAGAAAGAAGTTTCGGAAGTGGCGATAGAACGGTTGAGGAACTGCATTGCGGAATTGTCTTCTAAGGTAAAAGTATCAGTATCAGGAATTCGTGCAGCGGTGATAAAGGCGATGGCGGATTACCAGTTTGGTATCGGTGCCGGTGATGCACTCTTGCGTGGCAGCACAAAAGTGGTCGGGAAGTATCCCATGCTCAGGCTCGTATCCACTGATGGTGTACTTGCACGAGTTGTGCCCGAATACGGGCTTCTGGCTATATCCGTGGAAGGAGCACGGCGAATTGAGCGAATCACACCATATAAAGTGGAGATAGGCGATGATTTCGTGCCAAAAGGAGCGATACTCGCACCCGGTGTTCTGAATGCGTGCGATGAGATAAGGGAGAATGATGTGGTTATTTTCTACAGTGATCGTGTGTTTGGGGTGGGTAGAGCGAAGATGAGCGGTTGGGAGATGGTGGAATCGAACAGGGGTGTAGCAATAGATGTACGGGAGGTCATAACGGTATAAATGAAAAGACCGGTAGCTTTGTGGCTCGATTATGAACCCGAAGAGCGAAGACCTGTAAGAAGTCTCACAGTCATACTCAGAACCACGGGCTGTCAATGGCGTAAATGCCGAATGTGCGGCTACTGGCATGAATCATCGCCTGATGTGACACAGGCGGATATTCTTGATCAACTGAGATATGCATTAACTACCATGAGTCCGAACGAGGATTTCATACTCAAGCTATATACATCCGGCAGCTTCCTCGATGAACGCGAGATATCAGGCGGTACAAGGAGACGTATAGCAGAGCTGCTGCGACAGCGGCAGGATGTGAAGAGATTGATAATAGAGACGAGACCTGAGTATGTCAGTGCGGATGCCCTGGCAGATCTGGAAGAAGTGAAGCTTGAAGTCGCTATGGGTCTGGAGACTGCGGACGATTTCATCAGATCAGAGTATATAAACAAAGGTTTCACATTTGAGGATTACAAAACTGCTGCAAGGGTGATAACGGACTGCGGCGCGACAGTAAAGACCTATCTATTGCTCAAGCCGCCGTTTGTCTCCGAGCGTGCGGCGATAGAAGACGTTATAAAATCGGCAGGGCTTGTTGCACCATACAGTCGCGTAATCTCACTGAACCTCTGTAATGTCCAGAGACACACACAGCTGGAAGCGCTATGGAAACAGGGCTACTATCGCCCGCCATGGCTGTGGAGCGCGGTGGAAGCGCTGAAGACGATAAAGGAGAGAAAGACGCATATAATACTGATCTCGGATCCCGTAGGTGCGGGTCATATCCGGGGACCGCACAACTGCGGCTACTGCGATAATGCCGTAAGGGAAGCGATAAAGCAGTTCAATCTCACACAGGACATGAGTATCCTCAAGGGTATGAATTGCGATTGCAGGTACAGATGGGAGTTAATACTGAAGTTTGATGAGTTCCTCTTCGGTGCGTACTAAAAATGTTGATAGCCTTTTAAAGCTATTTCTTCTCGTTTCGTGCCATTTTTGAGATATATGCCAGCCTTTGCAGGCACTACCCTGCCTATGATGCTCATATCCAGCTCTTCACTCAGCTCCTCTAACTCAGATTTGCCACGCGCCCCATCAATAGTGAATAGCAGTTCATAATCGCCACCGTAATATAAAGCGAGTTCTCGTGGTACTTCATTACCTGCCGGGATTTTATACAGTTCG
>JAODGV010000016.1 GCA_025464425.1 Methanosarcinales archaeon
CAATCAATACAAAGAAGCCCGGTATGATAAGCCGCTGGTCTTTCGTGAGCAGGCTTCAAGAGAATAACTAAAATGCATCCCTCACATTCCAATGAGATACCGAGCTATTTAATATATAGAGGATGTAAGAGATAATCATGATGGAGAGAACTTTCCTGATGATAAAACCTGAGGGTGTGGAACGTGGTCTGATAGGCGAGATAATAGGGCGGTTTGAACGAAGAGGTTTCAAAATTGTGGCATTGAAGCTGACGAAGATGACCAGGGAGTGTGCAGAACGCCAGTACGAGGAGCATCGGGGCAAGGAGTTCTTCAATGATCTCGTATCTTATATATCGTCCGCACCCGTTGTCATGTTCGTGATAGAGGGTGAGGATGCAATAGCAACTGCGAGAGAGATGGCAGGAGCAACAGACCCGAAGCAGGCTAAGCCAGGCACGATAAGGGCGGATTACGGTATTGACGTACAGAGGAACGTTATACATGCATCAGATTCAAAAGAATCCGCGTATCGGGAGATAGCGCTCCATTTCGGTGTACTTTCGTGATTATGAAATGAAACAGATAGCATTTTATGGTAAAGGTGGTGTTGGTAAGTCAACGGTAGCTTCCAATATCGCTGCCGCACTGGTCGAGCAGGGCATATCTGTCTTCATGATCGGCTGTGACCCGAAACACGACTGTACGATGAATCTGCGTGGCGATGTTGAGATACCAACAATTCTGGATGTCATGAGAGCCAGGGGTGTAGAACAGATGGGTCTTGATGAGCTGGTATCAGGTAACGAAATAAAACCTGAGGAGATAATCTATGAGGGTTATGGCGGTGTTTATTGCGCCGAGTGCGGTGGACCGAAGCCCGGCTTCGGATGCGCCGGCAGGGGCATCATTGTCGCGATAGACCTGCTCAAGCGGCTGAATATTTTTGAGACCCTGAGTCCTGAAGTGGTCATTTATGATGTACCGGGTGATGTGGTATGCGGTGGTTTCGCAATGCCATTGCGTAAGGGACTCGCCGATGCGGTCTATATAGTAACATCAGCCGATTACCTTGCCATATACGCCGCTAATAACATCTGTCGTGGCATAAGTGAATTTGCAAACAAGGGTGGCTCGCCTCTCGGCGGGCTCATATATAATGTCAGGGGCATACTCGATGACGAGGCGGTTGTGCGTGACTTTGCGACGAGAGTGGGCTCAAAGGTTATCGGCTGCGTGCCCAACACGCAACAGATAGCGGAAGCGGAGATAGAGGGACGGACAGTCATCGAGAAAGCACCGGGGAGTGATATCGCTAATCTGTTCCGCGAACTCGCTCTCCGGGTATACAAAAACCAGGTGACATCTGTGCCCAACCCGCTATCATCCAGGGATATGATGGCTTTCGGACATGTAATCAGGGAGAAAATACGGGAAAGATATGAAAAGAGCACCGGATAAAACTTTATTATTACAGGTATGTATTTTTTACATACAACTCTAATCTCAAAAGATAGCCTCGGTAGCTCAGCTGGCAGAGCGACGGATTTGTAATCCGTAGATCGAGGGTTCAAATCCCTCCCGGGGCTTTTGTCGAATAGTTTAAACCAGAATTTAACAAGAATAATTATACAGCACAGCAATGCGAGCACTTTACAAATGTAAATAAATACAACATGATAATAATATTAGAAGTATGAAGAAAGAATTGATGGATATACTCGCCTGCCCGGTGTGTAAAGGCGATCTGGAACTGAATATAGAGGCAGAGGATGCAGGTGGTGAGGTTATCAAGGGCACTTTATATTGCCCACACTGTGACGAGCGATATCCAATCGAGGACGGCATCCCTAATCTGCTGCCACCGGACATGAGAAATGAATCGCACGGGTAAGCTCCAGCAGCGGATATACCTCAGTCGTAAAGGTGCGAATACCATAGAATTTGAGCATGAAGTACTCCGTATCCCATTGAGTATGGGAGAAGAGACGAGCTTTGAAATCATCATACACAATCATGGTGAACCTTCACATCTCCATTTCTCGCTCAGTGAAGGGATAGAGGATATGGTGATGCTACTGCAAGATAATGTGTATGTGATAGACGAGGAGAAGATAGCTGCGATTGCTCGCCTGCCCAAGGCTTATGCCGGCTCAGTACCCGAACCAGGCGAGATATCGGTCAGTACAGGTTATGGCGCTGTGAAGAAGAGTTTCATGGTCGAAATTATCCCGCAACCGATCAAACGAGAACGTGCGGTGATAAAAGAGCGGAAAGATAAAGGTAAGGATAAGGATAGGTATAAGAATAAGAATAAGAAGCGTGAAATAATCACTCCTGCAGTGAGTAATAAGAAACTTCAACGTCTGACGGTTACTGTCGGGCTTGCTTCTCTATTTATGTTATCATTCGGTATTGTTAGCCTCTCATTCCACCCTTTTATATTCGCTATCATCGCATCTTCTATATTCCTCGCAATCGTTATTTATAACATATGAATTCACTGATACCTGATATAGAAATCTTTGAATTCGCCCGTATATTCCTCCCAGCTCACCTCGACCGAGGACACCTTAGCCGCAGGAGGTCCGTAATGACAGAATTCTACCATCTCTTCCACTTTCTTCCTGTCACCCTCGAATACCGCCTCCACTCTACCATCGCTGAGATTCTTCACCCAGCCTCTGACACCACGCAAACGCGCTTCCTCTCGCGTCGCAGCACGGAAGAGTACACCCTGGACCCTGCCTTTTACGAACACATGTGCCCTTACCTTCGCTTCCGGCTCCATTTTTTATTCTCTTCGCGTACTACACTACATATGTGTGACAATGAATATTAGTAGAAGGTTGGAAATAAAAGTAATACCGAAATCGAGCAGGAACGAGGTGATAGAGGGTGGAGATGGCGAGCTGATAGTTCGTGTAAGAGCAGTGCCGGAGAGAGGCAAAGCAAACCGTGCGGTGATAAAAATGCTTGAAGAATACTTCAATGCAGATGTACAGATTGTAGCAGGTGCGAGGAGCAGCCGAAAGGTGGTGGAGATAATGGAGCGATGATAAAGGTATGTGTACTCCGGATAGAAGGTACGAACTGTGAATATGAGACCGCTCTTGCTTTTGCACGGCTCGGTGCTTCCACAGAACTGGTACATCTCAAGCAATTGACAGGCGCGGTGAACCGTGATAGGCGCAATCTCGCCGATTACGATCTGCTGGTGATACCCGGTGGTTTCTCTGCCGGCGATTATGTACGTGCAGGTGCCATATTCGCAGCCCGGTTGAAAGGTAAACTGAGCAGAGAATTAGCTGAGTTTGTATCCGAAGGGAAGCCCATACTGGGCATATGCAATGGCTTCCAGGTACTGGTGGAACTTGGATTACTGCCCGGTATTGATGGCACACGGTGTGCGGTATTGACAACGAACAGTTCCGCACATTTTGAATGCCGCCCCACGCTCATCAGGCACGAGAATCGTGGCAGTTGTATCTTCACGAAGGGCATACCCAGAAGCGCTATACTGAAGATGCCATGTGCACATGCCGAGGGTAAGTTCTTCATTCCAAATGAAGAATACATACAGCTACTGGAGGATAACGATCAGATAGTATTCAGGTATGTGGATCCCGCGGGTAACTATGCATCTTACCCATGGAATCCTAACGGCTCGGTCTATAACATCGCCGCGATATGCAATCCCGAAGGGAACGTACTGGGCATGATGCCGCATCCAGAACGTGCTTTTTTCACATTCACCGATCCCGAATGGTGGCGATCCGGGGAGAAGCGGGGGAGAAGCGGGGCGGGTGATGGCGATGGAAAGAAGCTATTTGAATCCATTATGGCTCACCTTCGCAATCACATTTATATGTTATGCGATTATTTATAGAAAATAAAATAACAACAAAGGGGTGTGATACAGCTGGTAGTACACAAGAGACCGAAGGATAAATGGAAAGCGAAGCAATGGTACACTGTTCTGGCGCCGAAGATGTTCGGTGAGGTGAAGGCAGGCGAGACACTCGCAGACGAGCCAGCAAAGCTGATAGGCAGACGGATCGAGATGACCCTTGGCGACCTCACGGGCAAGATGATAAAGAATACCAGCTTGAAGTTACTGCTCGAGATCGAAGATGTAGACCATACGACGGCATATACGAGGTTTATCGGGCATAGGGTGGATCCCGGTTACCTCCGCAGTCTTGCGAGGAAAGGCATCTCTAAGGTTGATTCCAATGTGGAGGTCACAACGAAGGATGGTGAGAAGATGCGGGTGAAGACCTCCTGCTTCACACTGAAGAAGGCGAGTGAAACGCAGGTGAAACAGATAAGAAGAGCGATGGAAGATATAATTATAAATAGAGCAAAAACATTAGAATTAAGTAAGTATGTCCAGGAGATAATACTTGGTAAGTTGTCCTCTGACATATACAAAGTAGCGAAGAAGATATATCCACTGAGAAGGGTAGAGATAACGAAGACGGAGCGTTTAGGTGTAGTACGAGGGCAGTAGGAGAGGAGATGAAGATAAAGTTTCTTGGCGGTTGCAACGAGATCGGTCGTTCTGCGATACTGATCGATGACAGAATAGTTATGGATTATGGGCTCAGACCCTCAGACCCTCCTGAGGTACCCCTTGAGAGTGTTCTCCCAAAATCTGTCATCGTTTCTCATGCTCATCTCGACCATTCGGGCATGGTACCGAGTTTGATGCCTGCACGTCGTAAGCGTGTGCCTGATGTGTACCTCACATCTGTTACACGAGACCTGGCACAGCTCCTGAGCAGGGATACGATAAAAGTTGGTAAGGACCAGGGGTTCTGTTTCTTCGACGAAGCAGATATCAGGAGGATGGATCATCATACCCATCCAGTAGATTATGGAGAGCGGATTGTACTTGATGGCTCGGATTATGGTGCTGACTATGAGCTCCAGCTATTCAATGCGGGTCATATACCCGGCAGTTCTGCGATATACCTGAGGAAAGAGAGTGAGGACATAAGCCTCTTCTATACCGGCGATATAAAGCTGGGTGAGACACGGTTGATACCCGGTGCGAGACCCGCGGAATTCCCGCAGTCTGATATACTGCTGATAGAGAGCACATACTATGGCAGGGAGCACAGTGACCGGCGGGAATTGGAGGAGGAATTCGTTGATTCGGTAAAAGAGACGATGAATTCCGGCGGTAATGCGATTGTACCATGTTTCGCAGTTGGCAGGACACAGGAGATCGTTATGATACTCCATTCACATGGTGTGACACCTTACGTGGATGGTATGGGGCTGAGTGTATTCAGCCTGTTCAAGCATCATCCTGAGTTCTTAAAGGATGCGAAAGCGTTAAACAAAGCATTCAGCGATGCGATATTTGTCAACTCGAAGAGGCGTAAGAAGGCGCTTTCTGAACCTTCTGTCATCGTTACAACTGCTGGTATGCTCAATGGTGGTCCTGTACTGTATTACCTCAAGAAGATCCATGAGGATCCGAAGAGCAAGATCCTGCTCACCGGCTATCAGATAGAGGGTACAAACGGCAGGCAACTGGTGGAGCATGGCTGTGTGGAGACGGACGGTGAAGTTTTGAAGGTGAATGCGAGAGTGGAGCAGTATGATTTCTCTGCGCATGCCGGTGATTCTGAATTGAAGGAACTGGTATCACGGTTCTGTAATTCAGGTACAGAGGTCGTATTCCCGGTGCATGGCGAGCACGCTGAAGAATTCGCATCATGGGCACGGGATAAGTTCGGCTGTGAAGCGATTTCACCGCATAACGGTGAGGAGTACATAATAAAGTGATGCGCCGGTAGTGTAGTGGTATCACAGAGGCTTGCCAATCCTTACAGGAGGAGCAAATAGCCTCTAACTCGGGTTCGAATCCCGGCCGGCGCATTCATTTGAGGTACTCAAGAAACGGGTCTTCCGGTGCATCTTTCACCGTCTGGTAGACTATGAACGTCTCCGTCCGCTCGACAGCGCCGAAGGAGTGCATTCGCCTGATGAAATCCGTCATCTCTTCCTTGTTACGGAACATCAGTTCGAGGAAGAAGTCAAACCGTCCGAAGAGTAGCTGTATCCGCCTTACATTCTTACTCTGCCGCAGAAACTCGGCTAATTCACGTCTCAGGCGCTCGTCCGGCTTTACTATCAGCAGTACATATGCCATAAAACCAAACCCCAGCTTATCCGCATCCAGGCAGACCGAGAACCTTTTGATTAAACCCTCTGAGATCAACTTCTTCACGTGTTCATAAGCCAGTTGCCTGCTTATACCGCACCGTCTACCGATTTCTGAATAAGATAACCTGCCATTATCGAGTAACATCCGCAGGATACAGCGATCCTTATCCTTCAGTTTCATCTCTGTACTCATGGTTATGGGCACATGATATAGAATATCGCAATATTTTCTCCCTTATTTCGGCTTCCAGCACATCATCGGTGATCACACGTGCAGCCACACCCTGTTCCTCCGCTTTCTTAGCCACTGCCATTGCTTCACGCACGTACATCTCCCGCTCTTCCATCCTCGGTATTATGTAATCTTCGCTAAGCCCTTTCGCCTCCGCATAGTTTGCAATCGCATCTGCTGCCGCTATACACATCTCATCGGTTATACGAGTGGCATGGACATCGAGAGCGCCGCGAAAGACCGCGGGGAAGCCCAGGGAGTTGTTCACCTGGTTCGGGAAGTCCGACCGTCCGGTGGCGACGATCCTGGCACCAGCATCCTTCGCATCCCACGGCATTATCTCCGGCACCGGATTCGCACATGCAAATACAATCGCGTCATCTGCCATATCAGCCACCCACTCCTTCTTTATGACTCCGGGTCCGGGCTTTGATAGTGCGATACAGACATCAGCACCGCGCATAGCGTCCTTTATACCGCCGCTTATACCCTCCCTGTTCGTACGCATGCACATTGCCCATTTCTCTGCTATGCTCTTCAGGTCCTCCCTGCTCTCGTTCAGTATACCCTTGCTATCCACCATTACCATATTACCCCAGTTCGCACCTGCGATCTGGATATACCGTGCGACATTTATATTCGCAGCACCTGCACCGATGAGTGCGATCTTCACTTCGCTCAGCTTCTTGCCAGCGAGTTTCAGTGCGTTCTTCAACCCTGCGAGTATCACCAGAGCGGTACCCTGCTGATCGTCATGCCATACCGGGATACTGAGTTCCTGCTTCAGCCGATCAAGTACATAATAGCATTTTGGACTGGCTATGTCTTCAAGATTGACACCGCCAAAAGAGGGTGCCAGCCATTTCACCAGATTGACAATCTCATCTGCATCTCTGGTTGCGACACAGATGGGGAATGCATCCACACCGCCCAGATACTTGAATAGCATGGCTTTACCTTCCATCACGGGCAGTGCCGCCTCAGGTCCTACATCTCCCAGTCCAAGCACACGTGTACCATCGGTTATGATAGCGACAGTATTACCCCTGTTTGTGTACTCATACACACGCTCACGGTTGATTTCTATCGCACGCGCTGGCTCTGCCACGCCCGGTGTGTACCATATAGCGAAGTCATCATAGCTGCGGACCGGCGCCTTCAGTGCTATGCCGATTTTACCACGATAACGTGAATGGTATTCCAATGCGAGTTCTTCCATCTTCTTCTAAAAGAAAGTGTTTGATGAAAAAAGCTATTCAAGGATAATATAAATACAACAATAGGTAATTATCATGACCCTGTTTGCAGCCCGTATGAAGGATGTGAAACCTTCCGCAACGTTCAAGTACGATGCAGCGGCGAAGAAGCCGGGTGTGATCAACCTCACAATTGGCAGACCGGGTTTTGATACGCCAGGTGTGATAAAAGAAGCAGCGAAGCGTGCACTGGATGAAGGTAAGGTCCATTATACCGCATCAAAAGGCATACCGGAGCTGAGAGAGGCGATTGCCGCCAAACTGGAGCGTGAGAACAATATCAAGGGCATTGATGCAGAGAAAATAGTGGTTTCAGGCGGTGGTAAGCAGATATTGTACTGCATATTGACGGCACTTGCGGGTAACGGCGATGTCGTGGCGATTCCGAACCCATCGTGGGTGAGCTACGAGGCGCAAATTCGGCTCGCAGGCGCTGAGGTTGCATGGCTGAAGTTGAATCCCGAGGATGGTTTCATACCCGGTGATGAGTTCCTCACTGCGCTGGAATACAGTAAAGCAAAACTGTTAATTCTGAACTCACCGGCAAATCCTACTGGCGCGGTTATTCCCGAACGCATAATCAAAGAGATAATGAACATCTGCGAAGACAGGGGTATATACGTGATCTCCGATGAGGTGTATGAGAAGCTGATCTATGAGGGCAGGCATTACAGCCCAGCCAGCGAATACGAGAATGTGATAACTGTGAATGCGTTCAGCAAGACGTACAGTATGACCGGCTGGCGGCTCGGATACTGCGCATGCACAGATCGCGCGGTGATCGAGAAGATAGAGATAGTGCATCAGCAGTCACTCTCATGCTGTACTTCGTTCGCGCAATATGGTGCTCTGGCATCATTCACGAAAGAGGCGGAAGATGCGATGGTGCGTATGAGAGAAGAGCTGCGCACACGGCGGGATTATGTGATGAAACGGCTGAGTGAACTGGATGTGATATGTAAGAAGCCCGGAGGTGCGTTCTATGTCTTCCCGTATTTCAGAGATGTTGATGATTACGAGCTGGCAGACAGGCTGCTGAGAAGGGGTGTGGCGGTGATACCCGGCAGTGCGTTCGGCACACAGGGGCGAGGATGCATCAGGATAAGTTACGGCGGTGCAGATATAAGGGAACTTTCACAGGCATTTGACCGGATAACGGGCGATTGAAAAGTCGTGACTATCCAATCCAAAGACAGTGGTTCGGAAACCATGAAGTCCCTTCGGCTGACATTTCAAAACACTATCTCCTTCTCCACTATCTTACCACCAGCGAACCGCGTTATGTAATCCAGCGCTATCTCCATACCATGCCCGAGCTCGGATTTACTTATGCCCGGAATGCCGTAAGCAACCAGAAGCAGGTCTTTCGTAGCCGCAGTTACCTTCGTATGCTCTGTATCTCCATGCACATAAACACAGAGTATCTTCCCGGAGTCGCACAATACCATCTCCTTACCTTTCAGGCGCTTCAACCTGCCACCTATAAGGTGTACCGTTTCACCCGCATGTGCGAATCGGAGCAGTAGCGGCGGTACAATCCGCTTAAGGT
This sequence comes from Methanosarcinales archaeon, assembly GCA_025464425.1. Classification (GTDB taxonomy): domain Archaea; phylum Halobacteriota; class Syntropharchaeia; order Alkanophagales; family Methanospirareceae; genus G60ANME1. The sequence goes on from JAODGV010000016.1 coordinate 9,197, forward strand.
CAAATACGCTGAAAGTAAGGAGTGTCTGTACCGATGCGAGATTGTATGCATCAACGATCGGTGATATCCGTGGCAGTCCTCGACCCATAAGAATCCGACGTAATAAAGCTTCAGATGCAGGACGAACCTTCGTGGGGTCAATGCCCATATGCCAGAAGAAATCCCGCTGGAGCCTCAAAACTCTTATATCTTTCAGCGTGGACAGCTCGTATCGTGCCCTCAATGTGGCTTCAACCGCCGATATCTCAGGTTCCAGCGGCTCCTTCGCCACGGGTCTCACGTCCACTATCGCAGCAAGTCCTATGCACAGCTCGTATCTGGCACGTATCGCATCGTCTATCACGAGTTGCATCTTGTTTGGTCTTCATACTCTTCATACTATACTATCAATATCGTATGTTTCAAGAGGTCAATCTCCTTTATCCTGCCTTTTGCATGCCGTACCTCGCCAAGTATGCCCATAAGCTTTATATCATCACCCGTTATCTCCACCCGTATCACATCCTCCATCAGCAGTTCATGCCCGTTCCCTCTGTCAATTACCACACGCGATTCACACATGGATAAACAAAGGTACCGTGTGAATTTTAATTAATAGGATATTGTATATACATATACATATACAGGAAAAAATGCGTACTTCCAGCATAGTAAAAGGAGAGTTGTTGAATTACAGATTTCTTATGCTGGTTCTACTTGTACTGGCTTGCGTCCTCTTATCCTTCTATTTCGCTTATTATCGTGGTGAAACGGGGGTATATACACATGTCTTCTACATACCACTCATCTTAGCCGGGGTATGGTATAAGAAGAAAGCAGTTTATTTAGCTATTTTACTCGGTGTAATCCATGTCTTCACAGCTCTTATATTTATTCATCCCATACCTGCGGAGCTTACTGTTGAAACGTTTGAGAGAACGAGTATGTTCGTCGCAGTGGCGTATATCATCGGGTTTGTCAGTGATAAGAGGGCGAAAGTGGAGGAGGAGATAACAAAAGAAAGAGACAAGTTCCAAAAGATACTGAGCACCATAAGCGAGACCATATTCATCGTTGACCGTGATTTAAGGGTGCTGGAATTGAGCAAGCCAGAACTGAAGGCGGGTATAGAGGGTGAAGAGGGTATTCCCGGCATTTATCGCCGGATTCCAATGAGCAAATACAAAAAGAGGGAGGAGATTATAGGTGAAAAGTGCTATAAGTGCTTCTGGGGTAAAGAGAAGGTCTGTGATGATTGCCCCATCCATTCTATCTTTGAGACTGGAGCAGGTGCACGCATGGTGAGGTCCTTCGTCCTTGCTGATGGCTCTGTCAGGTGTGTTGAGGTGGAATATGTCCCGATATTTGATGAAGGAGGGAATGTGGTACGGGTAATCGGGGACATGAGGGACATCACCGAGGAGAAGCGAATGGAGTACAAGCTAAAGCGTGCAGAGGAGCAACTGAGAGAGACGAAAGATTATCTGGATAATATTATTGAGAGTTCGGCAGATGCGATTGCGGTTGTTGACATGGATGGTATTGTGCGGGACTGGAATAAGAGTGCGGAGGAGATCATGGGCTACTCCGCAGAAGAAGTGATAGGCACATCGAACAGGAAATTCTTCGCGAAGCCGGAAGAAGCCGACCGTATAATGGAAATCGTGTTGAGAGAAGGTGCACTCAAAAATTACAGGGCTATCGTGCTGAGAAAAGACGGAAAAGCGGTTCACATCAGTATGTCCGCAGCCTTGTTGAAGGATAGAAACGGCGTGCCGATCGGCACAGTGCGTGTGAGCAGGGACATAACGAAGGAAGTGGAACTCGAGGAGAAGATAAAGGAGGAGCGTGATAACCTGAATCTCATCCTGAATAGCATGCAGGATGGCGTATATATTGTCTCAGAAGACTATAAGGTGGAGTTCATGAATAAGATTCTGATAGACGAGTTCGGGAATCAGGTGGGTAATATCTGCTATAAAGCGTTTCATAATAGAGAAGACCCCTGTCCGCTGTGCAAGAATAAAAGAGTAATGAAAGGAGAGACTGTGAGATGGGAATGGCACTCACGGAGGATGAACAGGACTTACGACCTTATTGAGACTCCCTTGAGGAATATTAACGGCAGCATATCAAAATTAACGATTTTTCGTGACATAACGGAACGTAAGATGATGGAGGACGAACTGAGAGAGACGTGCAAGAAACTGGAGGAGCTGGACAAAATGAAGAACGCTTTCCTTAATGTGGCATATCATGAGATGCGCTCACCGCTTGCCCCGATAGTGGGCTATGCCAGTCTGCTGGAGCGTTGTGAACTCCCGGAGAAGGGTAGAAAATACATTTACAATATAGAGAAATGTGGCAGGCAGCTTGAGAAGATGATCAACCGGATGTTGGAGCTTGCACGCATTGACGGCAAGAAGATAGAGCTAACCCTGAGCGAATTCGGAATCAGAGAAGCGGTGAATGAAGTGGTAAAGAGCCTGGAAACCGAAGCACGAGCGAAGAAGCAAGAAATCCATACTATAATCCCTGAAATAACAATTCAAGCGGATAAGCAGAAGGTAATTGCTATATTCTCCAACCTGGTCTCCAATGCAATCAAATATACGCCAGAAGGGGGGAGAATAGACATCATGGCAGAGGAAGAAGGAGCGAACATACGTGTGTGTGTTGCGGATACAGGTGTTGGTATCCCGGAGGAGCATCTGCCAAAGATTTTTGAGCGGTTTTACATGGTTGACACATCATTAACGAGGAAATCGGGTGGGCTTGGACTGGGTTTATCCATCGTGAAGGAGTATGTGAAGTTACACGGAGGCAGGGTATGGGCGACGAGTGAAGTGGGTAAGGGCTCAAAATTCTTCTTTATAATCCCAAAGAGCCAGAAGGAGGTGTAATATGGCGGATAAGAAGCGGGTATTGATTGTGGAAGATGCAGCGTATATGCGAGAGATGCTGGAGGAGATGTTACTTCAGGAAGGTGATAAATATGAGGTTGTGGGATTCGCCACAAACGGCGAGGAAGCGGTAGCGAAGTACAAAGAATTGAAGCCCGACATTGTGACGATGGACCTCGTGATGGAAGTGATGGATGGTATTCAGGCGATAAAGGAGATAAAAATGTATGATCCAGCCGCGCGAATCCTCGCAATCACCGCGTTGGGCACGCCAGAATACCGTGATAAGGCGCTGGAAGCCGGGGCAGATGAGTATCTCTGGAAGCCATTCACCATAAAGAATCTGCTGGATGTGCTTGAGAGACTACTGAGGGAAGAGTAGTAATGAGCGATGAGGTACCGGGATTTGAGGAGATTATACGCTCGCTCAGGAGGAGCAGGGTCAGAACAGAGATAGTGATGTATCTCTATAAGATATATCCACATGCTTCGTATCCCGCAGAGATCGCTCGTAACACAGGGATAGACCCCACGAACGTCCTCGGTGGGCTGCGCGGGATGGGGACGCGATTCGATGCCTCGAGTTCGCTGCTCGAGCAGGGTGTTGTGGAGAAGATAGAACGTGGTAAGACCACATATTACAGGCTTACGGAACGCGGTAAGATGCTGATAGAGAGTATGAAGAGCTGACACAGCGAGATAATGACAGTATTATCTCTCGTGAATAGATATTACAAGCAGGCAGAGGTTACAGCCAACACACAGAATGTTCGTTGAACGGGAATGGAGTGAATATGATATGAATATACTTGCAGTGGATATAGGAGCAGGCACGCAGGACATAATGGTGTATAACGCCGACAATGGATTTGAGAATGCGTACAAGCTCGTCCTGCCTTCGCCTACGCAGGTCTTCGCCGCGGAGGTACGGCGAGCGAGGGAGGACGTGGTGATTTATGGCGATACGATTGGCGGAGGACCATTCAGCAACGCCGTGCTCAACCATTGCAGGAAGTATAAGGTGTTCATGACAGAAAGAGCCGCAAGAACCATCAGAGACGACCTCAGTGTTGTTAAAGAGCATGGAATACAGATTATCAGTGAGGATGAAGTGGGGAGCATAAACGGAAAACACATACGGATTACAGACTTCAATCCTGAGCTCCTCCACATGCTCGCATCATTCGGTGTGAACACATCATTTGATGTTATTGCTATTGCTGTTCAGGACCACGGTGTAGCGCCTTCTGGCGTAAGTGACCGTGAGAACAGATTCCGGCGGCTGATTGAGCCCAGGGTGGGAAGCGAGCTTGAATCGTTTGCGTACCTGGATGATGCCGTGCCTGAGTATCTCAGCCGTATGCGCTCGGTATGGCAATCAGTGAAGCAATGGTACGACGGGCACATACTAACGATGGATACGGGACCCGCAGCGGTACTGGGCTCGCTTGAAGACGAGCGTGTCCGCAAACACACTAATCGGATATGTATAAACGCTGGTAATGCACACACAATCGCGTTCTCGCTGAAGGGCACTCGCGTAGTGGGTGTATTCGAGCACCATACGCGTATGCTTGACCGCGATAAGCTCGGTTATTACGTTAATAAGCTATCAGAGGGGCGAATAGGATTTAAAGAGGTATTTGACGACGGTGGTCACGGTGCGGTCGTCATAGAGGCGAATAATCCACCCGGGATAATCTCGCTTACGGGACCAAAACGAAGCAAGATGAGCGGACTGGGCATCTTCGCCACGCCCGGGGGTGATATGATGATGACAGGTCCAGTTGGACTGATAAAAGCGGTAGAAAGCTTGATCTTAACCTGACATGACTTGACATTTGGAGTTACTTTTAGATGTGTGTATGAGATGTGAGATAGTGAGGGGTGTTTTTCAGAGATGAATAAGCAAAGCTTGATTAGCATGTATAAAGTGGCACTGGCGCAGCTAAATGCAACCGTCGGGGACATAGAGGGCAATACAGAGAAGATTGTGGGGTATATCGTGAGGGCACGAGCGAGAGGTGCCGCGCGGGTGGTATTCCCCGAACTGGCTATCACCGGCTATCCACCAGAGGACCTGCTGTTGAAACCTTCACTCATAAGTGCAACTTATAAAGAATTACACAGGATTTATAACTCCATCAGACAGGATATAATATCGCGATTACGGGAATTCCGGGACATATGGGAAGAAGGTAGCGAAGAAGACTTATTCAAAGAGCTTGTATTTTGCCTTCTCACTCCGCAGTCAAAAGCTGAGAGATGCTGGGAAGCTGTTAATAATCTTGAAAAGAAGAACTTGCTATTTAATGGCGATATAGATGAGATAGCGAATGAGTTGAATAATATCAGATTCAAGTATAACAAGGCAAGATACATCTTAGAGGCAAGGAAGAGATTTATTGCTAATGGCAGTCTGAAAATAAAGGACGGCATAAAAAATTTTGAAGATATATTTGAGGCAAGAGATTGGCTGGTTAAAAATGTTAAAGGAATGGGATATAAAGAAGCGAGTCATTTTTTGAGAAATATTGGACTCGGCGAAAATTTTGCTATCTTAGACAGGCATATCCTTAAAAATCTAAAGATTTTTGGTATGATTGAGGAAATCCCGGAAAACATGAGTAAGAAGATGTATTTTGAGATTGAACAAAAGATAAGGGAATTCTCAAAAAGGATAAGTATCCCTTTAGTCCATCTTGACTTCGTTTTATGGTATAAAGAGACCAAACACTTATTTAAATAAAGAAGTATTTAGATAACGGGGTGCTAAAATGAGAAGTTTGAAAGGAACACAAACCGAGAAGAATCTTTTGACGGCTTTTGCAGGTGAATCGCAGGCAAGAAACCGATATACTTACTTTGCTTCTCAGGCAAAGAAGGAAGGATATGAACAGATTGCTGCTATTTTCATTGAAACAGCAGAGAATGAGAAAGAGCATGCGAAAAGGTTGTTTAAATTCCTTGAAGGTGGTGAGGTTGAAATTGAAGGGGCATTTCCAGCAGGGGTAATCAGAAACACAAAAGACAACCTGAAGGCTGCGGCTGCTGGTGAAAATCATGAACATACAGAGATGTATCCTGAGTTTGCTGAAATAGCAGAGGGAGAGGGTTTTTTAGAAATCGCATCTGTTTTCAGAGCGATAGCAGTTGCAGAGAGAGCGCATGAGAAAAGATTCCTTGCTTTGCTTGAGAACATAGAAAATGGCAGGGTCTTCAAGAGGGATGAAGTGGTGAGGTGGAAATGCCGGAACTGCGGGTATATACACGAAGGAGGGGAAGCGCCGGAAAAATGCCCTGCCTGTGCACATCCAAGAGCATATTTTGAGTTGCTCTGTGAGAATTATTAAGGAGTCACCTGACACTGTGTATGAAATCGTGGAGTTTCGGATGTGAGTATGAGAGTATGAACCCGGGCGATTATCCAGGCGCGCCGGTTCTGGGTTCTTTCAATCTCTAAACAGAAACTACCTGCACTCAGCCCGATTCAGCACAATCCTCACACGCAGGATTCCTCTCAATCGTAAACTCCTCCATTCTTGCATCCAGTCCATCC
>JAODGV010000125.1 GCA_025464425.1 Methanosarcinales archaeon
AATTTTGCAAGGATAGAGAGGATCTGCTGATAAGAAAGACAGAAAAGAGCAGGGGAGACAGGATTATAGAGAGGATAAAGGAGGTGCACAGCTATGAATGGCCAGAGGGCATCGCACTTCCAAGCGTGGCGGGATACGATGAGTACCTGGCGTGGATAGAATCGGCAATAGATTAATCTCTTCATTGCTTTGTGGATCGTTGTATAATGGACACCTCTCAATCCAAGCCATTTTGTGTAGCCGCTTCCTATCATCTGATGGCGGGTCTTCGGTGGTCTCCCTCGCCCCTCGGGTAATTGCAGAGTAGACCGTATAATTTCAGCACGGTTCTATCGTTGCCGGTGGCTTGGACGATATTGCATAGGTCACCCAGGTCACTCCCCTCACCTCGTTCGTTATTCGCCTGCTTATCTTCTCCAGCACATCATATGGCAATTTCACGAAATCTGCGGTCATCGCTTCCCTGGATTCAACAACCCTCACCGTAACGATCCTGCCGAGTCTTCTTGCATCCCCCATCACACCGGTCGCAAGGTCATCACCAACCACAGCAAATGCCTGCCACACCTTATAATACCAGCCGCTGCGTTTCAGTTCCTCCTCCACGATATGCGATGCTTCACGGCATATCCGCAATTTATCATCCGTTACTTCACCCACAACACGTGCTGCGAGACCCGGACCCGGGAATGGATGCCTGTTTATTATTAACCGGGGTATACCGAGTTCCTCCGCCACCTCCTTTACCTCGTCCTTATACAGGTCTTTTATCGGCTCTATCAGCTTCAGCCCGAGCTTGGCGGGTAATGCACCCACGTTATGATGCGACTTTATCCGTGAAGCTTTACCTGAACCCGCTCTCGCACTCTCTATCCGATCGGGGTATATCGTACCCTGAGCGAGGAAATCCGCATTTAGCTTATTCGCTTCCGCTTCAAAGATACTTATAAATAGTTCACCTATCACTTTACGCTTGGCTTCAGGGTCTTTGACACCACGCAAGCGGTTAAGAAAGCGCTCCCGGGCATCTACAAATACTACGTTCAATTTGAGCTCGTCTCTGAATGTTTTCAGCACCTCGTCCTTCTCTCCTTCACGTAACAGACCGTTATCAACGAATATACATGTGAGCCGGTCGCCTATGGCTCTGTTGACGAGTACCGCGGTAGTGGCAGAATCTATTCCACCACTCAGCCCACATACAACCCTGCCATCACCCACCTGGCGCTTTATCTCTTCTATTGTATCCCTGACAAAGGATTCAATCGTCCAGTTACGTTCGCAACCGCAGATAGTATACAGGAAATTCCAGAGTATCTTCTCGCCACGGTCTGTATGATGGACCTCCGGGTGGAACTGAACACCATAGATATTGGAGATTCTGAATGCTGCTACTGGCGAGTTCTTTGTGTAGCCTATTATCTCAGCACCGTCCAGTTCTCGTATCACATCACCGTGTGACATCCATACATTCAGTCTGCCTTCATCGTTCAAGCCCTGGAACAGTGCCGAATCGCGGCTGAAGTATAGCTCCGTCCGACCATACTCGCTCTTCTTCCCGGCTTCTACCACACCCCCCTTCAGGTATGCAATCAGCTGTGCGCCGTAGCAGATACCGAGCACGGGTATGCCCAGCTCAAGGATGCGGGGATCACATCTCGGACTGCCATGGTCATGAATACTGAAAGGGCTACCGGAGAGTATGATACCCTCAATTCTATCACTTTTGAGAACCTCTATGGGCACATCAAATGGTACGAGCTCTGTATATACACCGAGGTCGCGACACCGTCTCACTATGAGATGGCTGTACTGCCCACCGAAATCGAGCACCACTACCTTATTCCTGGTCACATGTTCTCCACCTGATAGCATTACTTCAATTATAAATAGCCATTTATACGAGATAAAGCTCCTCGGTCGTGAGCGCGCATGTCATGATTATGGAATAAATAGGGGGGAATAAAGAGAAGGTCAATCCGGTCAGATTTTTGGTACATTCTCCAGTGCCTGTTTGACCAGTTCCGCAGGATATTCGTAATCCACGAGCTTACCCTGGAGGAACGTATCGTATGCTGCGAGATCGAAATGCCCATGACCACTGTTATTGAAGAATATCACCTCCTCCTTACCCTCTTCTCTGCATCGTATCGCCTCATCAATGACCGCTCTCACCTCATGTGCTGTTTCTGGTGCGATAATGAATCCTTCTGTCTCCGCGAACATTTTCGCTGCCTTAAACACTTCGGTCTGATGATATGCCACCGCTTCTATCCAGCCCTCGTTCACAAGCTTGCATAGCAATGGTGCATCACCATGGTATCGCAACCCGCCGGCATGTATCGGTGGTGGAACGAAGGTATGCCCCAGCGTGAACATCTTCAATAGCGGTGTCATACCCGCACAATCGCCAAAATCGTACATGTATAGCCCTTTGGTCAGTGTCGGACATGCCATTGGCTCACATGCCACCACCCTCAGCTCGGGTTTATCACCCCTGAGTTTATCCGCGACGAACGGGAAGCACGAACCGCAGAAGTTACTGCCACCACCCACACAGCCGAAGATCACATCGGGATACTCGCCTATCTGCTCAAATGCACGCTTCGCCTCCAGTCCTATCACCGTCTGGTGTAGCAGTACATGATTGAGCACGGACCCGAGCGCATAATGCGCCTTATCGTCCTTAGCCGCATCTTCTACCGCCTCTGATATCGCTATTCCGAGACTGCCCGAAGTGTCTGGATCATTCTCCAGGTACTGACGCCCGAACTCCGTGTTGGTACTCGGACTCCTGTAGACCTCCGCGTTCCACGTCTCCATCATCACTCGCCTGTAGGGCTTCTGATCATAACTCGCAGCCACCATATATACCGTGCATTTGAGCCCGAAGAGCATACAGCCGAAAGCGAGTGCGGAACCCCACTGACCCGCTCCGGTCTCCGTTGTTATTCGCTCAGTACCCTCTTTCATGTTATAATATGCCTGTGCAACCGCGGTATTCGGCTTGTGACTGCCCGGAGGACTGACACCCTCCCACTTGTAATAGATACGAGCGGGCGTCTTCAGCTTCGCCTCCAGTCTGAGCGCGCGATAAAGCGGTGTGGGTCGCCATAGCCGGTATACTTCCCGTACCTCTTCAGGTATCGGTATCCACCGCTCTGTACTCGCTTCCTGCTTTATCAATTCCATCGGGAATATCGGCGCTAACTCCTCTGGCTTTATCGGCTCCTTCGTACCCGGATTTATCGGCGGATCAAGAGGCGAAGGCAGGTCTGCCTGTATATTGTACCACTGACGCGGTATCTCATCCTCACCCAGCAATATCTTCTCTTCCATCTTACCTCAACCCTCTTATATCATAGCGTTACATAAAACTAATCCATGCTGCTATTGGGTTGGGTTTGTGCTACTCAATATATCGTTTACAGTATGCTATGTTCCTCCGCAACTCCTCATAGCTCAGCTCGTTCCTCGTTCTATCACGCCAGAATACTTCTATCACCGCATATTTAGCACCGGTGGACTTCAAAAGCTCGAATATCAACTCGAAATCCAGGTCGCCTCGCCCTATTGATATGTGATCCTGTTTATCATTGAGCGAGCAGTCATGCAGGTGCACAACCTCTACCTTCCTGCCGCAGGCTTTCACCCACCTCATTATATGCTCTATGTAGCTCGATGATCGCCCAGGTTCTGCCAGTATCGCATGTCCGATATCGAGCGTGAGATGTAATTCAGGGGACGACAATGCCTCAAATAACATATCAGACCATTCAAACGGCACCAGATCGTTCTCCACGCATACCTGTATACCAAGTTCTGATGCTATTCTCGCTATCTCCGCACATCTGCTAATCGCCTTCCTCTTCACCTCCGCCCGTATCTCCGGAATCTTATACGTAGCCAATCGGGGATGGATGTGCATATTGTAATACAGTGGAGCGAAATCCGCCGAGAACTCCATACACCGCTTCAGAACTCTCATACTCGCATCTGCTAACTCTTCACGCGGATGCATTACCGCGATATCAAGTGGTGAATGAAACGCTATACCCATCCCATAAACCGCTAATAGCTCCATCAAATCCGCCTTCTCCGCATTACTCATGCACTCCGGCAGTGGATAATCAAGCGAGAATTCGATGTAATCCAGACCAAGAGCATAGAGCTCTTCTATAGCACGTCTGAACGGGCGATTGCCGTACCAGACCGGCGAGCCTAATAGGAGATGCATGGTTAGCTCAGTTCATTATATAGTTCGTATAGAATATCTCGCTGGCAAAAACCGAAAATCATTTTATTACCTACATACCTATATGTATGTGTAGATACATATGTATAATAGGAGGTGATTGGTTGATGGGGTTGGATATAGGGGGTATAGCCAGCACATGGATATATTTCGGGCGGAATCCGATGCTCGCTTCGAGAATATTGATAGATATAGCAGGCGCGAACTTGCTGCGACCGTTCAATCCCGCGCATATGCGCTACGAGCGTGATCTTGAGGCGGTGAAGCGAGAGTATCCGGGTATGAATCTGCGAAGGGCGGCGATAGGGAGCGCGATGCTTCACGGGCTCCTGTTTTCAGTGCTATATTCGTTCCTCTATCTGACGTATGGCGTGGTGTGGTATTAAAGGGGGTGAATATAAGAGAAATGAAACAGGGTATAGAGAAGAGGAATCTGTTGTTCTACATGCTTTACGCATGTCTTGGAATCGTTGTCACAGCAGAAATCATTGTCCGGGCACGACATATGTACCACGTCTATTTCTGGTGGAGTGAGCTACCGGGCTTTTATGCTCTTAGCGGGCTTTCCTGCTGCATCCTGCTCATACTCGTGGCGAAGAGCCTGGGTCACTGGTTAAACAGAGAGGAGGGGTATTATGAGAGGGTAGGAGGTGCAGAATGATGATGGAATGGATACATCCAGGGCTGTTCTTCATACTCGGTGCCTTTCTTATACCGCTGATAAAGGGTAAATGGAAGAAAGCATATTTGCTCATCATCCCCTCTCTGGCGTTTATAGACCTTCTATTGATGCAAGAGGGAGTATTCGGGAGAGTACCTTTCCTTGAGTACACGCTGATTCTTGGCAGAGTGGATAAATTGGCTCTGGTATTCGGGTACATATTCGTTATCGCCGCGTTTTGTATGACGCTTTACGCACTCAACGTAAAAGAGGATGGGCACCATATCGCTGCTTTTCTGTATGTCGGGAGCACACTTGGCGTGGTCTTCGCAGGCGATCTCTTCAGTTTATACCTGTTTGTTGAGATAATGGCGTGGGCTTCACTATTCCTGATATGGTATCGCAAGACGAAGGCAATCGTCAGAAGCGGGGTTACGCTACATCATGGTGCATATCTTCGGTGGCGTCTGCCTGCTGGCAGGCATCATATTGCATGTGCAGGGCACGGGTTCGATAGCATTTGACGCTCTCGACTGGGGCTTCGGCTGGGCGTATCTGGCGCCCTACCTCATGTTGCTCGGTATACTTGTCAATGCTGCCGCGTTCCCGCTGCATGCATGGCTCGCCGATGCATATCCAGAAGCTACTGCTGCCGGAACCGTATTCCTGTCGGCATTTACGACCAAGAGTGCGATATACATACTGCTTAGAGGCTTCCCCGGCGTTGAACTGCTCGTATGGCTGGGTGCGATAACAGCAGTCTATGGTGTCATATTCGCATTGATGGCGAATGATATGAGGCGTGTACTCGCATACGCACTCATCAGTCAGGGTGGCTACATGCTCGCGGGCGTGGGTATGGCATCAATGACGCTGCTGGCGGCAGATGGCGCGATCGCACATGCGGTCTGCTGCATACTCTACATGGGCTTGATGTTCATGGCGACCGGCGCGGTACTGGAGATGACCGGTAGCAGCAAGTTGAATGAACTGGGTGGTCTGTATAAGCGAACGCCTGCTACCTTCTGGCTTTATATGGTCGGTGCTTTCTCCAGTGCGGGTATGCCTCTCTTCAGCGGATTCGTGAGCAAGACGATGATAATAGAATCTGCAACCGCTCTGCCAGTTGTATGGCTGCTGCTTGAAGTAGCGTCCGCAGGTGCTTTCATCGTTGCTGCTCTTAAACTGCCATATCTGGTATGGTTCAGCAAGACCGAACCCGGCGTTGAAGTCAGAGAACCACCTGCGAACATGCTTGTGGCAATGGCTCTCACCGCGTTCCTGTGCGTATTTATCGGAGTGTATCCACACGCCCTTTACAGCGTTCTGCCATATCCGGTGGAGTATGTACCGTATACAGCGGGTCATGTGGTTGAGATGGGGCAATACCTTATCTTCGCATTCCTGGGTTTCTGGTTACTCAAAGGCACGATACACCCTGCACCTGCCATTACCATCGATACCGACTGGTTCTATCGTGTAGGAGGCAGGAAATTCATCAGGTTCTGTGAGAGACCACTGATAGATTTCGCGGATGCCATTGACAGGGTTATGAAGGACATTGCAGATTCCCTGGTCTGGTTCAGTAAGAACCCTGCGTTAGCATCGAGGATATTGCTCCTATCTGTGGGCGTGGTGGTGACGAAGCAACTGAATCCCACGTACGTGCAATACGAGCGTGATCTGGAGGAATTGAGGCGGCTCTATCCCACGGAGCCTGAGCATCATGTGGCGATAGGGATGGGTGTGCTACTCGTACTGCTATTCTTCACGATGTATCTG
>JAODGV010000017.1 GCA_025464425.1 Methanosarcinales archaeon
GTTGTTATTTAATATGAGAAACGTCATGAAGCAGTCACTTCAGTATCTGGGTCAACTCCTATCATTGTTGTTAACCGACTATACTGTACATTTTTCTCGTATTTCAAAAGCCAACCAAAGGTGCTTATCTGTTGGCTTTTACATCTGTCGTTACTTTAAGCGGCTGAGAACGCTGCTTTTGCGGGTCTTCGGCGGGCTCCCTCAGGACTCTCTCTACTGCATATTACGAAACAAAGACTTCATTATCCGACATCTCCTGATAGACTCTATCCCTCTCATGTTGACTTTTTATATGTGCTTAACAATTAACAATAAATATCTGCCATATCTATTGCTTAAGAATATTGTACAACCTCGTTTTATAAATAAGGGTCAACCCATTGCGACCAGAACTGGACTGGATTCTTGACTGGCGTAAGCGTATTGCCATCCGGGCTGAATAGCTCACTATTATAGAATACAAAGCCCTCATCCATCTGATGCTTCAAATTTGAGCTCAATATGCCATCCACCAGCTCATCCTCACCCACATAACGGAGTATCTTTATCAGATATGGCGTGTCACGAGACCATACCACCCCTTCATGGTACTCCTCATCACCATAGTATGTGCGCTTCGGCGACTCCTTCACCAGTATTCCGAATGGTAAACCATCTTTATAGACGAGCAGGTGGCTCTTCACACCGCTAACGAATAATGCAATCTCGCTCTTTGTGAATACATGCTCATCCAGGAGCAGTGCGACCGCAACAACAGCAGTTGAGCCCCATGTACCGTCCTTTTTGCCATCAGGCGCAACGATATTGTATATATTGCCCGCGCTGGCATTCCAGAATACTTTCTTGTAGTTACTGCATGCATCAGCCAGTAAAGCCCGGTACCTCTCTCCTGTGCCATGGTCTTTACTCAGTTTCATACAGTGACTCAGCATCTTTATCCATTGCGCGTTTATCTCTGGTAAGCGATATTTCGGCTTGTTATAATTCTGAACTTCAATATCATTATCACACCATGAATCCGGTATCCTGCGAGATACGCCGTTTGCCCTGCGTGTATCTATCCACGAATGCCATGGCACAACCGCTAACAGGCAATCATCACAGAGTACAGGCGCACCATTAATCGTCTCTGGATCGTTCGTAGCGAATCGAGCTATTGTGAATTCTGCACGGGCTAAAATCGTATTTCGCATGTCCGCATCTCCTTTACGGCTCAGATACTCGCCTGCCGCGATGAATGCAAGTAGAGTAGCATCAGCATTGTTATAGTCCATAGGTGTATTCGCACGTTCCGGAAACCTGTTTGGTATCCTGCCATAATCGTCCTGAAAGTCAAACGAGCGGAGAATGATATTCTTTATCCGTTGTGCGTGCCCGATGCGAAAGAGTGTCTCGATATTGTTTATAATACCCTCAAACATGTCTCTAAACCACGGTGTACGGAACCAGAAGTCGCCTGCTTCGTAGAAGAATTTGTCATCCACGAGCATTCCGAATTTAGAGAGTGCGAGCGCTCTGAAAGCAACAGCATCATTTTTCACTCCAAGTGATTCCACCATTTCTTCCGCTCTCTTTTCTTCCGCCACCTCTTCCTTCAACCAGTCTCTTCCACGCTCGTTCAGCCATTCGAGCTGTGATTTTGAATTGCCGCAGGATATAACAACCGAAGTAGAGGTAGTATTATCCAGAGGAATTTCTATCTCGCCCATGGATACTGGATACTTTATTTCCGGTTTGAATATCGCACCTCCTTCTGTTTTATCCCTGAATCCCGAGCCGAGTTTATATCGCCACTCGATTCTCCTCTCCCGGGTTCTAACATCGCATTCGTTTAATGTTCTAATTGAGATACTTTTTTCGTCACGCCAGATGAGCATTCCATCGCTTAGAGCTTCGCAGAAATGACTCTCAGGTGCTGACTCGTCGTACATGTGTCTTATATCCACGATTGGCTCGACCACAATGGAAGAAGCGTTGCTCTCGAGTAAAACGGAAGCTACAATCCCATCCGGCTCTGAGCCAACGTTCATGAGGTAATAGTTTATAATGAGATTTGTTTTCCGGGTTTCATTCCCGTAATAATAAATAGCCTTCCATGGTGAAGCTACCACTTTATTTGCATGCAGCTCAACATATTCATCTCCTCTCTTCACGCCCACAGCTATCCCGTCCATGAAGTGGAAATTCTCGCCATTTATCAATACAGAAAGCCCCTCGTAGGAGTAATCCCTATTCGGAATGATTTTATTTCCAAACGGTACAGAGAAGACTGATTGAGACCATGAAGCCTGTGGTCGTTTTAAGATGAGATGTCTGGTTATCGCGGGATTTTTGTCCTCCAGGGGCGGTATCTCGATATTAAAATTCATTCTCTATCCCTCTCCTTTTCATTCCTGGCTGCCATCGCTTTTGCTTTTATATATCTGTGTAAACACAAAAAGCCGGGTTTTTAATAGGCTCAAGGGTGGTCCAGGCATAGGGGTGGCAATGGATTTTGCAACGAGAATGGCGAAAGTGCAGGAGCAAGCGGGGGAGAAGTTCGACCTCACTGGTTCTATGCTCTATGGCTCTATGCTATTCATGATAATCTATGGATTGAGTGAATCTGCGATGATACCCCTGCTCATTGGCATTGTTCTAATCCCCTATTTTGTGGTTCGCTCGTTCTATCCACGATGATCGGCAGGGGACGCTTACACAAGTTCCACATGTCATAGTAAAAGCGGGGGTTACGGATATGGCAGGTAACATATTTATATAATTTGAGCGTTGATATTATATCTATCAAAGGGTGGGGAATGAAGATAGCATTTTATTATAGATGTGTTAACGGCGGGATAAGGACACATGTGGAGGCATTATCACGTGAGTTTATGCGAAGGGGGCATGAAGTGAAGCAGATAAATCAGTATGCCCTTGGCTCTTTTATGCTCGGTAATTCCGCAGGTGGCATCTCTTACGGGTTCGATCTCGCATTGAACAAGATAAAGAAGGAGGTAGAAGATTGTGATATTCTGCATATACATCACGCAGCCACATTCTCGGAATTCTTACTGCCATTCTCTTCGCTCTGCTATGAGTGTGATATAATAAATACATTCCATATCCCGGTAGGCAACAGTTTCGGTGGTGAGATGGCGAAAGCGCTGATAGGAGCACTGGCGTCTCTATATGAAGGACGGTCAAAGAAGTTCATATCGGTAAGCTCCGAGATAGCAGCGGATATTCAACAGCATTGTTTCAAGACCGAGACCATAGTTATACCAAATGGGGTGGATATAAACAGGTTTCATCCACCGGGGGAGAGACGAGCCGGGCGAGGCATATACATCGGCTATCTCGGGCGATTATCTCCGGAGAAGAACATACTGAACATGATAAAAGCGGTGAAGGCGGTGATGCACGAATCATCACGCCCGGTATATTTGAAGATTGCAGGTACAGGACCGCTATATGAGCGTGTAAAGCGGTTTGAGAACGAGCGTATAAAGGTGCTTGGCTATGTTGACGATGCCGCTTCGTTCTATCGCAGCCTGGATATATTCTTACTGCCGTCCAAGCTCGAGGCACAGCCGATTGCTCTGCTCGAGGCGATGGCTTCCGGACTGCCGATAATTGCAACCGATGTCGGCGATAATAAATATTATGTCCATGGCAATGGCATCCTCTGTGGTACTACCGTGAATGAATTAAAAGGTGCGATAGAAGAGATGTTATGCTCAGATTTCGTTCGTATGGGCATGGAATCCCGCAGGATTGTGGAACGCGGGTATTCATGGGATAAGATTGCCGCACGTACACTGGATGTGTACAATATGGTATAATAGTGGCATTGAGATAGGATAAGCGGGCTATATTCCGCATAGCTAAATAATACCAAACCTTTTTATATATCCTCCATCTCTCTCTTATATCAATGCCGGAAACAGATGCGATAAAGAAGGACACCATCTATCTCGTTCCACACACGCATTATGATGCCATCTGGGCGTTCGCAAAGGAGGATTACTTCTATATCAACCTCATGCTCATACTGAAGGAAGTTGCGAGGCTCCTTGAAGAATCTGATTACAGGTTCCTTATCGAACAGACTTTTCTGCTTGAGGAGCTGGAGCGGCGCTATCCAGAGCTATTCACGAGGATTGCCGGGCACATAAAAGCGGGTAAGATCGAGATTGCGGATGGTGAGTATCTGATGGCGGATACGATGCTGCCGGACGGTGAGACGCTAATAAGAGAGATACAGGAGGGTAAGAAATACGTGAAGCAGAAGTTCGGTATTGACGTCCCGGTGATGTGGCAGGCAGATAGCTTCGGGTTGAATGCCCAGCTACCGCAGATATACCGGAAATGCGGTTATAAGTATGTTGCATTCAGGCGAGGCGTAACGAAGCGCAAGCCATCGGAATTCCTATGGGAAGGACTCGATGGCACACGTATTTTAGCACACTGGATGCCTCTCGGCTATCGTGCGGGTCTGGACCTGACGAAGCTGGAGGAGAGCTACAAAAAGCTCAAAGAAGTTGCCGCGACTTCTCATATCCTTATGCCTTCCGGCAGTGGTGTCACACTCCCACAGCCGGAGACACCTGAGGTGGTAAAGAGCTGGAATGAAGAGCATGGTAATGAAGCTGAGATGAAGATAGCCACGCCACGTGAATTCTTCGAAGCACTGGAGCGTGATATAGAGGCGAATAAGCTCAATCTGGAAGTGCGTAAGGGCGAGATGTACTCAGGGCAGTATTCAGAGGTGTTCCCAAATTGCAGTTCGAGCCGGATGTGGATAAAACAGGCATTATGTGAGTACGAATGCTGGTTGATATGCTGCGAACGATGGTCAACCCTCGCAACTCTACTGAACGAGTATTACCCACATGAAGAGTTGCAGACCTGCTGGCGTAAGGTATTATTCATTGCGTTCCATGACGTTGTCCCGGGTACAGGTATGGATCGTGGTTATGAGGAGGTGAAGCAGTATCGTGGCTTCATAACCGCAGAGATGCGTAACAGCTACGCTCGCGTGCTCTCACAGGTGATAGAAAGCCAGGCAGGCGAGGGCGAACCCGGCGATATAATCGTGTTTAATTCGCTATCATGGGAAGTGAAGAACTGGATAGAGATGGACCTCACATTCAATAAGGGCGAGATAGTTACGATAAAGGGTCTGAAGTGTGGTGATGAGGAGATAGACGTGGAAGTGCTGAGATTCGCGAGGTACGATGATGACACGTTAAGATATGCGCGAATAGGGTTTGTACCTACCGTACCGCCAATGGGCTATAAGGTTTATAAGATACTGGAGCGAGAGCCCAAGCAGTATCGGTTCGACCCTGATTTCATCATGATCAGGGGCAATACGATAGAGAACAGGTTCTTCGGTGTGAGTGTTGATCCCTCTACCGGGCTTATCACCGCATCACTCGATGGTGGTCATGAGCGTGAGGAGGTATGTATGGGCAATGAGCTGGTGATAGAGGAAGAAGCGGGTGATCTCTACTATCACCGCCAGATGCTGGACATACCTCTGAAGACAGAGAGTGGCGAGGGAGTGAAGTATGGCGCTTTCCGTGTGAAAAATTTTTATATAACCCGTAGCCCACTGAGAAGGGTCATACATGTGGAGACCGACTATTTCTCATTACGCTGGCCTTATCGGCTCACAGATAAGCACCCTCCTCTTATCTGGCGTCATAAATTCCTCGAATGCACGAAGAAGATTATCATCTACAAGGATATACCACGTGTGGATTTCATAACCACCGTGGTGGACAGGCACCCGAGGGCACGACTCAGGGTCAGGTTCGCCACCGGCATGAGATCGCCCACGTATGTCTGCGGCATTCAGTTCGGTGCCATAGCACGTCCTACCGATATGTGGTATTACAAACCCGACGAGCACTGGGTGGAGGCGCCCTGCGGCGTTTATCCTTCGCTGAGATGGTTCGACTATTCAGATGGTAATAAGGGCTTGACGGTCATACACAGCGGTACTCCAGAGAGCGAGGTGAGGGATGGTGCTATGTATCTAACACTGCTCAGGAGTGTATCAATGCTCTCATCGGACGGCAAGACCGGACCCGCAATACCCGTACCGGATGCACGCGAATTGAGGAAATATACATTCAGGTATGCAATTTACCCGCATTACGGCGACTGGAAGAGTGCAGGTAGCTACCGCAGGGAACAGGAGTTCAATTATGCTCTCTACGGTGTACAGCTTAAAGGTGGCAAGAAACTACCGCGTAAGAATAGCTTCCTGAGTATAGAGCCAGAGAATGTCATTCTATCCGCATTTAAGGTCGCGGACGATGGTAAAGGGGTAATACTGAGGTTCTATGAAGCTGCGGGTGAAGATACGGATGCGGAGATCAGACTATTCAGAGAGCCAGAAGAAGTGAAGGTGGTGAATATGCTGGAATACGAGGATGAAGAAGCGAGCAAAGCTCTCAGTGTGGAGGGCAGGAGCATAAAGTTGAGGGTGAAGCCCTTCGAGATTGTCACATTAAGACTCCAGCTCTAATTATCAACCGTTTCGCCCACTTGAGTTTCTTTCTCTTAATGGCACTCACATGCGTATCCTCGAAATCGAACCCTAAGAGCTCTATCCGGCTCGCACCGAACTCCTTCGCAATGAATACGCTTCTGTCTCCGTCGGTAAACCCGCCGAAATTGTATATATCATGGCGAACCCCGTGTGGTGTTATCGGGCTGCACTGTGCCGTACATATAACTTTATTCTCCACCGCGGGCAGTACCTTCTTCAACATCTCTATATTATCACCGTGTGCATGCACAACGAGTATCGAGCCCAGCCGGTTTGCGTATATTATGTCCGGGATGTAACCATCGAGGTCGCTCACGATGACATCCGGCAGAATAGCATTGCGGATGAGTACGGATGTCGCACCGTCTGCCGCTATTATCACACGTTCGCGGTCAAGCTCTTTACCCTTCAGTTCTGATTCCAGGCAGGGGGCATTGCCACATATCACTGCATTCTTACCATTTATAAGCGATTCCAGCTCATTCTGTACGGTCAAACTGTCAATGGCTTTATGCTTCATTATATCAATAGCAATTCGCATCGCATCCTCATCCCTCATTCTATCAAACCCAAAATCATGGAGTATATCCGCATATATCGCCCGCCATTCCCGGTCCTCCATCATTAACCACCGCTATATTAGAATAGAATAGTAAATAGGTAATAGCAAAAGATAAACACGTGATTCACGAATGTTTTTTATATAAATAACGGCATTCTTTATGAAGGGTAACCGATGAGATTGATAAGGTGGTTTGAAGAGATAGGACGTGATGATGTAGCGCTGGTTGGTGGTAAAAATGCATCACTCGGCGAGATGATAAGGAACCTAAAAGAGGAGGGTGTGAATGTTCCTTCTGGTTTCGCCATCACTGCGGAGGCATATAAATATGTGATACGTAGAGCGGGCATAGCCGATGAGATACGGGAGATACTGAGTGATCTGGATACGCACGATATAGGGAACCTATCGGAACGAGGTACCAAGATAAGGAATTTGATAAAGAATGCGGGCTGTCCACCCGATCTGGCGGAGGAGATAAGAAGAGCATACCGGGAGATGGAGATGCGATACGGGAAGAACGTGGATGTAGCAGTGAGGAGCAGTGCGACCGCGGAGGACCTGCCGAGTGCGAGTTTCGCGGGGCAGCAGGAGACGTACCTGAATGTACGTGGAGAGGACGAACTGATAGAGAAGGTGATGGATTGCTTCGCTTCTCTATTCACCGATAGAGCTATATCATACCGTGTGGATAAAGGATTTGACCATTTAAGTGTTTATCTCTCTGTCGGTGTGCAGAAGATGGTGCGTTCTGACCTGGCATGTGCCGGTGTCATGTTCTCAATAGATACCGAGACCGGGTTCAGAAATGCGGTATACATAACCGGAGCATATGGACTGGGCGAGTATGTGGTCCAGGGTGCGGTCAATCCCGACCAGTTTTACGTATTCAAGCCGACATTGAGGAAAGGGTACCGACCGATAGTGGAGAAGAAACTGGGTGCGAAGCGTAAGAAACTGGTCTACCGTAAGCGAGGTGGTGGTACGAGACCGGAGCGAGTGAGCAAAGCCGAGCGAAACAAGTTCGTGTTGAGTGACGATGAGGTACTCACACTTGCGAAATGGGCATGTATCATAGAGGAGCATTATGGTACGCCCATGGATATAGAATGGGCGAAGGACGGGCAGACAAACGAGCTGTTCGTGGTGCAGGCGAGACCGGAGACCGTACATTCACAGCGTACATTCGCAGAACTGGAGACCTACGTACTTGAAGAGGACAGGTCTCAGTTAAGAGATAAGTTGCTGGTGGAGGGCGAAGCCGTGGGTACAAAGATAGGGCATGGCGAGGTGAAGGTGATTGCGAATCCAGCCGAGATACGAGAGTTCAAGCCCGGGCAGGTACTGGTCACAGAGATGACGGACCCGGACTGGGAGCCGATAATGAAGATGGCGGGTGCAATAGTAACAGATAGAGGAGGCAGGACGTGCCATGCCGCTATCGTATCACGAGAGCTCGGAATACCGTGTGTGATAGGCACAGTAAATGGTACGAGGATTTTGAAGGGTGTGAAGGCGGTCACGGTTGACTGCTCTGAGGGCGTTGGGCGAGTATATGAAGGAATACTGAAATATCGTCGTGATAAAGTATCGCTTGATAACATGCCAAGGACGCGAACGAAGATAATGATGAATGTTGGCGTTCCTGATAACGCATTTGTCCATGGACAAATCCCGAACGATGGCGTTGGGCTGGCTCGTGAGGAGTTCATCATCAACTCGTACATAGGTATCCACCCGATGGCGCTTATAGAGTATGAGGAATTGAAAGAAAAGGCGAAGCTGGACAGGAAGATCGCACGTGTTATAGAGGCGATAGACAGGCGAAGTATTACATATGAGGATAAGAGGCAGTTCTTTATTGACAATCTCGCAATGGGTATAGCCAAAATCGCTGCGGGATTCTATCCAAACGAGGTGATTGTGCGATTATCAGACTTCAAGACGAACGAATATGCGAATCTGATCGGTGGTTATTTATACGAGCCTGAGGAGAGCAATCCGATGCTGGGCTGGCGTGGTGCATCACGCTACTATGATGAGCGATACAAACCAGCCTTCGGGCTCGAGTGCCAGGCGATAAAGAAAGTGAGGGACGAGATGGGACTGACGAACGTGAAAGTGATGGTTCCTTTCTGCCGTACACCGGAAGAGGGTAGGAGAGTGATAGAAACAATGCGCGAATTCGGACTCAAGCAGGGTGAGAACGAACTGGAGGTGTATGTGATGTGTGAGATACCATCGAATGTCATCCTCGCGGACGAATTTGCCAGGATATTTGATGGCTTCAGTATAGGTTCTAATGACCTCACACAGCTGACGCTCGGGCTGGATCGAGATTCTGACCTCGTCGCACATATATTCGATGAGCGAAACGAAGCGGTGAAGCGACTGGTGAAGTATGTTATTGAGATAGCGCACAGGCATGAGCCACGGCGGAAGATAGGCATATGCGGGCAGGCGCCGAGCGATTTCCCGGAATTTGCCGATTTCCTCGTTGAGTGCGGGATTGATTCGATGTCGCTGAATCCAGATGTGGTCTTATCCACACGACTGCATGTAGCGCAGACTGAAGCGCGTTTATCAAAAGAGGGGCAAAACTGAGACTGATTGATATGTACGTAAAAATAAGAGCGGTTGACGTTGTAAGGGTGCCACCTGAGCGCCTGGGCGAGGATTTAGCGAGCACGGTGAAGGAGCTACTGAAGGATAAGCTTGAAGGGCGAATGGACAAGCGAATAGGGATGTTCGTTGCGGTACTGGACGTTGTGGAGATGAAAGAGGGGCGGATAGTGATAGGCGATGGCGGTGTGTATTATGAGACGGTCTTCGATGCACTCGTATTCAGACCGGAGATGCAGGAGATAGTGGAGGGCGAGGTGGTGGAGATAGTGAATTTCGGTGCTTTCGTTGAGATAGGACCGCTTGATGGATTGCTGCATATCAGCCAGATAACGGACGAGTTCATATCGTTTGATGAGAAGGGTGTGAAACTCGTCACCGGTGAGACGAACAGGATTCTGGGCGAGAGAGACCGTGTACGTGCACGTATAGTCGCGATTTCACTGAACGAGCGTGATCCCGGTAACAGTAAGATAGGGCTCACGATGCGCCAGCCGGGACTGGGTAAGATAGAATGGATAGAAGAGGAGCGTAAGAAGGAGCTGGAGCGTGCGGAATAAATGGAGCGTGCTTGCAGAGATTGCCACAGGATAATAGAAGAAGACAGGATGGTATGTAAATGTGGCTCTAATTCCATAAGTAAGGACTGGAGCGGGTATGTTGTCATTGTGGATGCAGAAGGTTCAGAGATAGCGAAGAAGCTGGGGATAAAGAAAGCAGGAAGATATGCATTGAAGGTGAGATGATCTCCCGAATTCACTACTTCTTGCTCAGTATCACCTTCCCTATGCTTATCTTCGCATCCTTCAATACAATCTTTATGGGTGGATCGCCCGCACTTGCTGTTAGCGCCTGAATTAAATCCTGTGATATCTCTCCGGTTATGGTGGGAGGAGCAGCAGGTGGAGCTTCTACGGTAACAGCCGGAGCTTCTTCTACTTCTTTCTTCTCACCCCAGCCATCGGTTATCTTTACACCATCAACTTCCCTGATGACGCCTTTCACAACCGGATGGTCAACCCTGAGCAGGAATTCACGCAGACTCTCTATATCTGTGGCTTCCTTCTCCGTCGCTATCCGGTCTTTCATCTCTTCGGGTATGGCATCCTTAACACGCTCTTTGAGGTCTGATGCCATCCATACCACACGCCGCCATCCACCGTCATACTGTATGAACTTGGAGCTATAAAAGTACTGGATACCGATCCCGAGGAAACCTTTTACCTGCTTGCCACCGCCAACAGAGCCCGCGATGGTCGAGAAAGGCAGTCCAATGGGTGTCTCTGATACCCTGGAGCCGCGATGTATCCAGCCAATACCATCAACTTCGGGTATAAGAAACCCTGCGACCTCAAAGCAGCCACAGCTCGTATGCGGCTTCTCAAGGAACGAATGCAACTTTATAGAGTCATATTCACCGCCCGATAGTTTCACTGCTGCCTCGTTCACGCCCGTATATTCGCCGCCTATCGGGTCTATACACTCACCCTTGGGAATGGGTGCATTCGGACCCTCAGGATCTACCCTCGCAGCAGCTCTCGAATCGAACCAGCTCATTGCACCACAGAGCGCTACCCTGTCCGGCGTGACCACACAGACGTTAGTCGGTGCAAATGACTGACAGAGCGTGCATTGATAGAATTCGTCCACATCCTCGTCATGTAATCCACGTGTCTTCAGGTCTCGCGCTTCGTATATCTTCATCGCCTCCTCCAGTTGCTTCTCCACCTCCGCCTCGTCTGTTATGTATATCGCTTCCATCTTCTCTATGAATGGCAATTCAGACTTGAACAGCATTATAGTCGCTTTTGCGATCTGTTTAAGCGATTTCAGCCCCTTTTTTATCGCGTCTTTGCTTATCCTGACCCATATCTCAGCACGCTGGTTGAGATGCATATAGCCCTGTATGTAGGACTGATACTCGTGGTTCCTTCGTTCGATAACGGCTTCCAGGTCCTTCTCTATCTTCTCGCCATAGACCTTATATAT
This sequence comes from Methanosarcinales archaeon, assembly GCA_025464425.1. GTDB lineage: Archaea > Halobacteriota > Syntropharchaeia > Alkanophagales > Methanospirareceae > G60ANME1. Next base: position 11,718 of record JAODGV010000017.1, read on the forward strand.
CATTCCGAACGCATAGGTACCCCCTTCTTCCAGCTCTTCTAAATCCGGTCCTATAAGTGTCACTTCATTATCACGCACCTTCTCCGGATCGGGTTCAAAGAGAACGAGTTCGAATCCTGGTCTGGTCAGCCCACCGAATTCCACGTACATGCCCGATTTCCTTACCCGCTCACCCTCATACATCGGGTTGATGTCAAACGGGAAACCCTCTGCTTCACCCATTTTTCGGTATACTTTATGAAGGGCATATTAAAAAGACTTTATAAAAAGTTCCGGAGCGGGCGCGAAAAATCTGCGATTGTCAATATT
>JAODGV010000126.1 GCA_025464425.1 Methanosarcinales archaeon
TATTGATGGGGCATTTATTTATAAAAAGAGACTAACTGAAATTAGGCAGTTAGTAAAGACTGGTATATGAGAGCACTATACATAGGCAGGTTTCAACCCTATCATCTGGGTCATCATGCGGTGATAAAACAGATAGCATCGGAAGTGGACGAGGTGATAATATGCATCGGCTCCGCACAGAGGAGTCACGAGCTGGAGAACCCATTCACCGCGGGTGAACGGTATATGATGATCTCGAAATCTCTGAGGGAAGAGGGCATACTCAATTTCTACATCGTGCCTGTTCTGGATGTGAACTGGAATGCGGTATGGGTCTCGCATGTTGAGTCTTTGATACCACCTGTTGAGATGGTATACACGAATAATCCCCTGATAGAGCGGTTATTTAAGGAGCGAGGTTATGAGGTGCGGACACCGATGCTATTCAATCGAAGTGCATATTCAGGCAGTGAGATAAGGCGACGGATGTTGAACAATGAGTACTGGGAGGATCTTGTGCCTCGTGCGGTAGTGACCGTGATAAAGGAGATAGATGGCATGAGCAGACTTCGGGATCTGAAGAGGAGAGACGAGTAGTCAATGACATATAATCCATATTATATGACTTGAGGGATGAGAATGCTCTGAATCACCGTATCTCCATTTTAACAGCGCAACAGAGCATATCTCAGGATTATATGACATTGCACCTCAGGATTATATGACATGCAGAACCTCCTCTGTATTTGCCGTATATTCAATTTTTCTCACTACGCATATGTTCTTCTATTAACCGTCGCAAAAAATTGCGTTATATCTTGAATATCAGGACGGTTTCGAATCAGCGCTGCCAAAACTTTAAATATTATCAAGCCCTTGTATTTTCTTAAATGACACACCATATAAGACGTGAGATATTACCGTTCACCGCGATTGTGGGGCAGGAGCGGATGAAGAGAGCGCTCATACTCAATGCCATTAATCCCCGTATAGGCGGTGTGCTGATAAGAGGTGAGAAAGGTACTGCGAAGTCCACTGCTGTACGTGCACTTGCGGAACTCCTGCCGGAGATAGAGGTAGTAAAGGGCTGTCCGTTCAACTGCAACCCGTATGACGAACGAGAGATGTGCGATCTGTGTTATGCGAAGCGAACGAATGGTGATGAGTTAGAGACTGAGAGGAGACGTATGTGGGTTGTAGACCTACCGCTTGGCGCAACCGAGGACCGGGTAGTGGGCACAATAGATGTGGAGCGTGCGATAAAGGAGGGTATAAAGGCGTTAGAGCCCGGTATACTGGCGGCGGCGAATCGCGGCATACTATATATTGATGAGGTGAATCTCTTAGACGACCACGTTGCTGATGTTATTCTGGATTCGGCGGCGATGTCAGTAAATGTTGTGGAACGTGAAGGTGTCTCGGTCGTACATCCCGCCAGGTTCATTCTCGTGGGTACGATGAACCCAGAGGAGGGCGAACTCAGACCACAGCTGCTTGACAGGTTCGGACTGCAGGTGAGTGTCGAGAGTATAGATGATGCAGCGAAGCGTGTGGAGATAGTGAAACAGGTGGAGAGTTTTGAAAGGGACCCAGAAGAGTTCAGGGACCGGTACAAGACGAAGCAGGCGGAATTGCGTGATAAGATCGTGCATGCAAAGCAGATACTGAAGGGAGTGGAGATGAGTGATGATCTACTGAAACTGGCGGCTGAGACGTGCATTAAGCTCGGTGTGGGGACACACAGGGCGGAGATAGTGATAAGCAGGACAGCAAGAGCGATTGCAGCGTTCGATAACAGGAGGGAAGTCACCATTGATGACGTGAAGGATGCGATGGAACTCGCACTACCGCACAGGATGCGGAGAAAGCCGTTTGAAACGCCTACACTGGAGATGAATAAACTTGAAGAGGCGGTGCAGGAGGTGAAACATGAACAGACATATAAGCATAAGCATGAACATGAACATGAACACGAGCATGAACATGAGCATGGAAGCGAGCCTGAGGCTGATATGGGGCATGGAGGTGACCGAAACGGGGCATTACCAGCCGATACGGCAGGAGATGTGGAGAACGAGCGAGTATTTGAGATAGGTGAGCCGATAGATGCGAGAACGGTGAGGCAGAATAAAATGGAGATGTCCAGAAGTTATCGTGACGGTACCGGAAGAAGAGTACCCGCACTCTCAACTCACAGAGGTAGATACATGCGCCATCGGTACCCTAAGAATGGCAGCGATATAAACGATATAGCGTTCGATGCCACCATCAGAGCTGCTGCACCATATCAGAATAGCCGCAGAGGGGGTTCCGATCTGGCAATCGTGATAAAATCTGAGGACATTCGTGAGAAGGTACGCATGTGCAGGGTATCAACAGCGACGATGTTTGTGGTGGATGCTTCGGGCTCTATGGGTGCGGAACAGCGGATGACGGGTGCAAAAGGTGCGGTATTCTCCCTATTGCTCGATGCATATCAGCATCGAGACAAGATAGGACTGGTAGCATTCAGGGGTACTCGTGCGGATGTACTGCTGCCACTGTGTTCAAGTGTGGATTTAGCATACAAGAGCTTGAAGGAGCTCCCAACCGGTGGACGGACGCCATTAGCTGCGGGACTCGAAAAGGGTATAAAAATGCTTGTTGCGGAACAGGCGAGGAACGAGAATGTAATACCTGTACTGGTTTTATTATCTGATGGTAGAGCGAATGTCAGCAATGGGATGGCAGATATAAAGGCTGAGATACGTGCTATGGCGGAATATGCACGAGTTAAGGGCATACATACGATTGTGATAGATACAGAAACGGTCAGCAGTTCATTCATCAAGATGCAGCTGGGCTATTGCCGTGAGATTGCTGCCTATTCGGGTGGTAACTACTACCCGATTGCTGATTTGACACCCGAACGGGTGCAGGAGATAGTGAGAGCGGAACGAAGAAGCCTGTTAGATTAACCAGAAGAGTCAACTCTTTGACTTAAATTATATTTTTATATATTGTAAAATATATTTTAGTATTGAGATGAAGAAAGAAGAGCTGATACATTTGCATCTGTTATTGGCTCAATTGAAGAAGTATTGTGAGGAAAGGGGTATGGACTGCGATTTCGCACGGTATAACGAGCTGGGTATCACGCCCTTCCAGGTGCACAGGAGCAAGGAGGAGCACAAGCAGGCGGTATTTATACTCGGCTCTGAGCTCGTCTCACTGGCTGCGAAGAACAATCTACCGCTCTGGAAGTAAGCTGCATTCTACATTGCGGGTATTACCCTCCCCTTTTCCTTCGATTGAGGGTTCTTACGCCCGCGGTGATAGCAAAAGGGTTTATCGCTGGCATATTTCATGCTAATATTATAAAATTGTTGTTATTTCAACATTTCTATTACCAGGTCGGTAAATTCAGTACATGTGGCTCCGTCATGGCGACCCGTAATCATTACCTCCTCCTCACATACATCAAGTGCATTGTCCAGCCTCTCTGCCTCTTCTGAGAAGCCTATATGCTTCAATAGCATTACTGCCGCACGCATAGCACTCATGGGATTCGCATATATTGCTCGCCCCTCTTCCACCATTCTCAATGCAGAACCATGAATGGGCTCGAAGATCGCATATCGTGTGCCTATGTTTGCACTGCCTGCGGTACCAACGCCACCCTGTATCTCCGCTGCCTCGTCTGTTATTATGTCACCATAGAGATTTGGTAGCACAACGACCCTGAAATCTGTCCTCCGTTTCGGGTCTAAAAGCTTTGCCGCGAATATATCCACAAACCAGTGATCCCATACAATTTCCGGATAGCTACGGGCAACATGTTCAGCAGTTCTGAGGAACTTACCATCTGTCGCTTTTATTATATTCGCCTTCGTGACGACCGTCACTCGATCAATACCATTCCGCTTTGCATACTCAAAAGCCATGCGTATTATTCGCTCAGCACCTATGGTGGTGGTAACCGAGAAATCAATAGCGAGTTCATCGGTGATATGAATCCCTCTGCTCCCGAGCACGTATGCACCCTCGGTATTCTCACGGAAGAATATCCAGTCTATGCCCTCCTCCGGTACCCTCACCGGACGGACATTGGCAAAGAGGTCCAGTTCCCGCCTCAATGTGACGTTCGCACTCTCGAGATCTGGATACTGACCCCCTGCCCATGGTGTGGTCGTTGGTCCCTTTAAGACGACATGACATCGCTTTATTGCTTCGAGCACGTCCTCCGGTACCGATTGCATAAGCTTCGCACGCCGTTCTATCGTCAGACCCTCTATCTTCTTGAAGATAACCTCGCCCATAGCATGCTTATCAGCCAGCAGGAACTTTAGCACACGCTCTGCCGCATCTATTATGTAAGGACCGATGCCGTCACCGCCAACAAAACCTATGACAATGGGTCTTTGCTTCTTATAATCTATCCATGCCTCTCCTGCCGCTCTCAGGCGCTGAATACGAGCCAGTTGTTCCTCAACTATCTGTGCGAAATACTGTTTCGCTCGCTCTATCTCTTCTCCTTCCATAACGGACCCGGCGGGATTCGAACCCGCGATCCCCGGCTTAGAAGGCCGGTGCTTTATCCTGACTAAGCCACGAGCCCACGGCTGGTTACCACTACCACTATACCATCAGTCGTATATCATATTATAGTTATTCCGAAAAATATCTGTAAATCGCAAGCTCCAGACACCTAATTCCAAATAATATCCAATAATAAAATTCCAATGACCAAAACAGAAGCTTTTGCTTCAAACCGGGATTTGTCTTCGTGGGCTCCCCTGCTTCATATAAGTTTTATATAAAATTATCGCAAACTAAATAACATGGAGAGTTATAGTGCTAAGGATATACAGGTATTGAAAGACCTTACAGCGGTGAGAAAGCGACCCGCAATGTATATCGGTGATACCTCGACAAGGGGGCTCCATCACCTCGTCTATGAAGTGGTAAATAACAGTGTGGATGAGGC
>JAODGV010000127.1 GCA_025464425.1 Methanosarcinales archaeon
ATAGACCTGTATTTCGCACTTAAAATCTTAGCAGGAAGGGATATAGAGGCTTAGATGCCGAGGGTGATCTGTGAGTACGTCACTCAACGTCTCGCACATTTCCACATCATCTTCAACTACGAGTATATACGGTTTCTTCTCCTCCATATCCATGGCATCCAAAACCAACCCTTTTTATTTATATTATCATTCCTGATATATATACATTACTTATACGTAAACAAAATTATCCATACAGGAAAGCATATTTAATAGTATGGTATAACTCTATACAGTGGGACCGTAGCTCAGCCCGGGAGAGCGCTCGGCTGAAGACCGAGTTGTCCCGAGTTCAAATCTCGGCGGTCCCATTTGTTACAACCTGAACTCATCATGAATGAAATGAGATTATATATTCTTCAAATTATTATTTAACGGCAGAGATGAGACTATTCCGTACGCTCATACCACTGAAAGAAGCTCAGGCGATGGTTTTAGCGCATGCCCGAACGCGGGGCATAGAAGAGCTCAGCTTTGATTCCGCTGCTGGCAGGGTGCTCGCCGAGGATATAATATCCGAGAGCGATAGCCCGCCGTTCGATCGCGCTGCCATGGATGGTTATGCAGTAAGAGCAGAGAATACCTTCGGTGCCACACCGGATAAGCCAGTGATTCTACACAGAAGTGGATCTGGCGAGGTGGGAGAAGGTGAGTATCTGCCCGTACAGACCGGTATGCCGATGCCTGAAGGCAGTAATGCCGTACTCATGCTGGAATATGCCAGAGAGGACGGGCAAAAGCTGGAAGTCTTCAAGCCCCTCACCCCGGGTAAGAACATATCGTTCCGCGGGGAGGATGTGAAGTGTGGTGATGTGTTACTGACCCGTGGCAGGCTATTACGTGCTGCTGACATCGGACTGCTCGCTTCCATCGGGCGATTACACGTGAAAGTATATAAGAAGGCGGTTATTAGCATACTATCCACGGGGGACGAGCTCTATGACCCGAAAGAGCATACCGGTGGCGAAATCGCAGACGTTAACAGTTACATACTGGAATCACTGCTTCGCGGTATAGCGAAACCGGTGCGAGCAGGCATAATCAGGGACGATTACGAAGCGATAAAGGCGGCAATCAGCTCTTGCACCAGGTATTGCGATTTGATACTTGTGAGCGGTGGTAGTTCAGTGGGCAAACGCGACTTCATTGCAGATGTGGTGGAGGATTCAGGCGAGATGATATTTCATGGTGTGGCTATTCGACCGGGCGAGCCTGTTGGGTTCGGGCTCATAGAGGGTACGCCCATATTCTGCCTGCCGGGGTATCCGGTATCATTGATCGCGGCATTTGAGTTGCTTGTAAGACCTTTTATCAATGCGATGCAAGGCATGAAAGATACTGCAAGAGAGGTTTTTGCCGTTACCACCAGGAAGATACCTTCTGCGGTGGGTAGAACCGATTTTGTTCGCGTCAGGTTGCATGCCATGGATAACGTGTATTTTGTGGAGCCTCTGCGAGTAAGTGGTTCAGGCATTCTCTCAAGCGTGACGAAATCCGATGGGTTTGTTATAATAGAGGAGAATAGTGAAGGTATAGAAGAAGGCGAACAGATAAAGGTAAACCTGTGGTAGCAATGTCAGGAGTAATGGAAGACGAGGAAGCGCGTATGCGACAGAAGGTCTGGGACTCTTTACCCCGTGGTGAGGTCTTCTTCGCACCGACCGATCCTGAACGGTTCTTCGAGGGTATAAAATTCGATATCTCGCCCAGACAGTTCGGACTGCGTGTGCGTAAGCATGATATGTATTGCGAGCTGGGTGGACCTAAACACCGCTACACGAGTTTCTTCTTCATTGAAGTGGTTAAGGATGCAGAGCGAATAGAGGACGGGCGAATAGAGGTGATAGGACCGGAGATAGAGGATATAGCGGGCAAATCACTACCTTTCGGGTTCTGGGTCAGATATTATGGCAGGTATCTTACAGAGGATCATCTGGATCTCCTGACACGATGGACTTATTTCGCACTGGAGCAGGGTGAAGGCTGGATGCTGCTCAATACGCGTGATACGATCTGGCTGAGGTTACATAAGAGATATGCACATAAACATGATTTCAAACGCCTTGGGCAGGCGATGATAAATCTGTGTAAGATACAGTTTCCGATGGTTGAGCGAGCGGATGTGAAGATACTGATAGCGACCGAAGAACTCGGTGGCTCGAAACTGACGAAGAGCATAATAGATAATGTCTGTGCACCCTACTGGGAGCGAGTGGACGAGCATGCTCGCCGTTTCTCGGATGAGGACGTTGATACATTCTATGGATGTACCATCTGCCAGACGTTTGCACCCACGCACGTATGTGTGGTGGCGCCGGATAGACCACCATATTGCGGGATTATCACATGGATGGGTGCGAAGGTGATGTGCGATCTCGACCCTTACGGGTACATATTTGAGATGCCGCTGGGCGAATGCATAGACCCCATAGGAGGAGAATACACCGGCGTGAACGAGAAGATATATGAGAAATCGAACAGGACATATAAGCGTGTGGTGATGTATTCCTCAATAACGTATCCACAGACGAACTGTGGCTGTTTCGAAGCTGCGATATTTTATATACCCGAGGTGGATGGTCTGGGGCTGGTGGATCGCAGATATGCGGGTGAGACACCGCTCGGGCTGACATTCTCGAGACTGGCAGGGCTCATCAGTGGTGGGCTCCAGAATCATGGATATTGCGGTATATCGTTCAGGACACCGCGGTCTAAGAAGTTCGTTCGTGCCGATGGCGGGTGGAATCGCATTGTATGGATGCCGAAGGAGTTTAAAGAGACACTTACGGAATTCATACCGCAGGAGATATATCCGCGGATAGCGACCGAAGAGGATTGTACTGACCCCTTAGAGCTACGTGCGTTCCTGAAACGTGTTAATCATCCGGTGGTGCAGCTGTGGAATAATGGAGAGGAGCCCCAGCCGCTGAAAATACCGCCGCCAAATACCGATTGGGACCCGGAAGAGGAGCGAAAGGCACGAGAAAGGGGTATAAAACTATTGTGAGGAGACGGTAGAGCGGAGAGAATAGAAGAGTGAAGGTATAAATTACAGTAGTTCCGAAACCATGAAGTTCCGAACGCGGGTAGTCTCCCCCACAAATGTAAGTTCTTCTGAAACATTGATGATGTGAGAATGTGTGAAGAGATAGAATGGTGTTTCCACACTACTAAGTTC
>JAODGV010000128.1:0-7204 GCA_025464425.1 Methanosarcinales archaeon
ATTATCGCCGCTTTACCACCCGCGCCACCTCACCCTGTGCCTTCGCACCTTCATGTAAGCCCGGCAACCGAACGGAAAAAGAGGTTCGGTATATGTTCCTGCCATCTTTTCTGCCGTATAACTTACGGCTCTCTGTGAAACTACCACCTAACTGCATCACTATCTTCCGGGCGATATTGCGACCGCAGTTCATGCTGCTTACGTATATGTCCAGCCCATACCTCAATATCCGCTGTCTGGATATGAATTCCGGCTCTTCTAATGCCGATTGTGCGATTTCAGAGGCTGTTATTAGTTCCTCTTCCGTTGGCACCCGGTTTTGAGCGCGTACCTGTACTATGGCGACGTAATAGCCACCTGCTATCCTGTTACATCGATCGCAGCTACCGGTCTTTATATTCAGCCCTATCTCTCCCGTCTGGTCTGCTACCACACCCTTTATCTCCGCTTTCACCCTCACCAATGCTCTTCTATCATCCGTGTCTATAACCTCAACATCACACCGTATGTCCCCATATCTCCGCCTCAGGTGCTTCTTTACTGAATATATCACCGCATCTTCTATACTGGTCTTCTCACCACCCCTGAAGTAAGTACCGCAGCTCCTGCACAGCATCAGACGCACACGCATCGCCTTCGGGTCAATCAATTTTATAGTACGGAGGAAACATTCCGGGCAGATGGAGTCTATAAACTCCTCTGTCTCCCTGCCACACTGTGGGCAGAACTTCTTCCATTTGCTTCCCGCTTCCTTTTTATACACATTCATCGCCAGTAGCTATCAAGCCTTCTCTGCCCAATTATTCTACTCTTTGCCTTCAGTACCTCTATATCTGATATCAAACGCGAATTAATATAGGTTAATGCCTCTTCCAGTCGCTGGAACTTCTCCGCGCGTCTCCTGAACGCATCCCTCATCGTCTCCCTGACAACCCATACACCGAGCGGAAGAACGTAACTGGGCTCTATCTCTCTGAAGACAACCACACCCGCCTGGCGCCCCATTCGTGATAACGCTTCTGCAACTGCCAGTCGTGCTGCATAATAGCCCCCGCCTTCATCTGCGGCATATCTCTTCCTCCCATTGTACGCTTCGTACTCCTCCAGTATCGTACTCTTTCCCATGCTCCATACTGAGCCAGAGAACCATATCTCAAAATTCTCAAATTCAAACAGAGAGGGTAGCAGAAGGATCACGAAACGGTTACCGAGATGCACCGATTCATATACCAGAAACGAATCTAATGGTGGATATTCCTTCAGCTTCGATGCGAGATACCTGAACACGATATCATCAGTTGCTGTGATGCTCCATCTTGTCGGAACCAGCTTCTTACTTCTATTCCTGCCAAGTATGCCCGCAGATAAAATCTCAGATAGCTTATAGACATCCATGCCAGTGTCATATAGCATATTCACCGCTTCCACTGCTTTCAAATCATCAGTGACGATACGTTCAACCTTCTTTGGTATCCTGGGATTCTCCACCACTCGCATATTCTCAACCCGTACAGTGGCGCCAGTGGGCGGTAGAATCTCAGAGAACGAGAATTTAAATACGGGCTTGCTACCAAAGCGCAATTCGACATCGGTAGGGCGTTCCGCCATCGCTAATTCCCGCAGATCTGAAATAAAACCCGATTTTGCCCCGATATGTTCGGGCTTTCTCGCCCGTAATGTTGCACCACGCAATTCTACCAGCTTTGGTATACCCACAGCAAGCCATTCCGCAGGATGTGCCACAGATAACTCCAGATCGGCATGGTCCTGTACCACCGTTAGAGGACCCACACCCACCTGCGGATAGCCCATCCTGCCGATGAATACAGAAGTTGAGGGTCCGAAGAAATCTTCGCTCAAGTCAGACTGCCTCCTCAATATCGCATTCAGTATGGGGCACGATTTCAATCCGCACAATAATCGCGAACCTTTACAGACCGCACATAAACCGCGCATTATTCTTCCTCAACTTCTAATCCCATATCTCTCCCCTCTTTGCTCACTATTGTCCTTACATACCCTGAGATCTTGACGCCTGTAAGTGAGAGTATAATCGCTCCGAGCAGAGCTAAGAACAGGGTCTGATACGCCACTGGATAATTACCCTCATTTAGCAATAATATGCCCTCGCTGCCGCCCCAGACTATAATTCCGGAGGCAATAACAGAGAAGAGTATCGTCCAGTGTGCCACTATTAGCTCACCTTCTATAAGCATGCACATCATCTTACCACATAGAGGAACGAGTATCGCACCTACATACCACCATATAGCATACTTGACGAAGACCACGCCGGGCAATAAAAACCCGCCTATCTCCGGCGGCATATTTGTATAAAAATCCCAGCTCCATGCCATGCCCTGGAACGTGCCTACGAGCACAAAGATGACCGAAGCAATGTATGTGACAAGCGATATTCTACCACTGTACAATGACAGCTTTATCAGCTCCAGTAAGTCCTTCAACAGGCTCTCCCGACCAAAACCCTTCAACAGTATGTATATCCCGACAACCCCAAGGATCAGACCTATCGCCTTATCCGATAGTTCGAATATCAGAGACAGTGCTAAGAGGAAGAGAATCAACCCGATGGGCGGCAGGAATGTGTGAGAGAACTTCGGGTCCTCTATCATCTTCTTCATCATATAAAAGGTACTCTCCAATGGCTCGCTCTGTCTCACAACCACTCGCTGTACGGAATCTATCTTCACCCGCGACTGGAATATCGGTATGATGGCTTCGTCCTCCGCACCGTCACTCACCAGTATTACAGAATCTGCATTCGTGCGTGTAAGCACTTTATCCAGTTCCTCCCCTATCTTCAGATCCGCATCCACTCCGAGATTCTTATCGCCCGCGATCAATGCGATTTCCACTGCCTCATTCCGCGATTTCAAATCGTCGTATATCTTTATAGCCCCGAATATCGCATTAATATCCGAATCTTCGGAATCTTCAAGTCCGAGTCTTGTAGCCGCCTCTATACTTCGCTCTCTACCAACAATTGGCGTTTCTAAACCCGTCTTCTCACCTATGTCATTGTCCCTATCCACACAAATAACAAGCGTGCGCACCAATACCAGTTAACCTCCCTTTGTTCTAAATAGCATTTATTGCATTTAAAGTTTCCTGTACATGACATGGAACATTATGCACTTTCACTTAAACAATACCCAGCGTAGCTTACCTCCACGGTCCTCCCTGCTCATCTTACCGTGAAATACCATGTTCTCCAGAATCTCACTCAGCAGATGATAGGGTACATACAGATCGTACTCCTCCTTCATCTTATCCCTTATTTCTTCCAGAGTCGCACTACCCCCGTTCTTCAGCATCACCCTCGACACCAGTTCCATAACGTCCTCATGAACACTCCATGGGTATATAATCCAGCGCCATTCTGTCATTAGCTCGCCATAGAAGTCAGGCACAAACGATGAAGTGGTCTTATGATGCATAGCTGCGGTCTTCACATCCGCCGGTTCGAACGATCGGACATAATCAAGCACGAGCCTTATACTCTCTCCCGTATCGGTCACATCATCTGCGATTAACACCCGCCTGCCGTTAAGCTTATGCTTTGCATCATCATCAAGCCCGTATTTCAGCTCCGCTCTACCTGTAACCGTAGCAGTCACGCCCCAGTGTTCCATCTTCAGGCTGAATAAATCCTTGACCAGCAAGAAGTCACACAATACTCGCGCTAAATGCCAGCCACCCCGTGCCACACCTATAATCACATCAGGCATGAAACCCGTTGCTTTTATTCGGTTGCTGACATCCCTGCAGAGATCATACGCATAACACCAGTCAACAAACAGACAGGTGAATCGCTCTTTGCCTCTGCCTCTCATCTCACCAATATCTTAGTTTAGTTGAATGATGATTAATTTAAAACCTGGTTTCGTTACATAGCTATTATTACCACATAAAGTTGCATCAACGGTCCCGGGATGGCTGATTTAAATATTTATTGTGGCGGTTAAGCATGCTCTTTATCTCCTCTATGCCCGCTTCTGTCTTGAAGCCCGTATCGGAGAAATGAGTTCTGCTCGCTTCGTAGCCAGATGCACGCAGAGCATCGATGAGATACTGAAGAGGTGGTGGTGAAATCTTCAAAATTTTGCATATATTATGGTATTCATAGTAAAACGGTATGTCCAGTTCGTTCATGCAGGTCTCAACAAGCTTCATAGCTTCTCGTTTCCTGCCCATCTCACGCGTTCTCAACTCATTACATACCTTAGCACAGAATTTATCATCTTTTATCGGTGCCAGATACAGCGGACCTGCAACTTTCAATTTGCCACCGCAAATATCACACCGCTCGTTTATACCCAGCAGTTCGTGAACCGCGAATCTATTACCACACGAGAAGCAATGAATGATGAACCCAAGCCTCTGCATACATTCATCTGCTCGTTTCGCACCCCTATCCACACGTGCTATAATCCGCACGAAATGGCTCTTGGAATAGCTCAATAAAGGCTGTATCGCCTTATCATATCTGCACAGGTCTCTTGTCACACGTCCGAGCAGTATTCGCGTCGCCATCTCCTTATGGTATTCGGTATTCAATGCCCTGGCGGCATATCGCCTCAAGCCGCTGGTATGTGCACCGCACAGTGGCGCAGTATCCGTGGCGGTTACCAGAATCAATCTATTTGCCGATCGCGCTACGGAATCGAGGAAATGTACCGGCGATCCAAAAGGGTCTATATCAATGATATCATACCTGTGCCGGTACATAAGTACATTTGCATCCTCGTTAAACAGTTCCGCTTCTATACCGTTCAGCTCCATATTGCGCTTGATCACCTCATAAGCCTCTTTGCTCCTGTCATTAAGTACGACCGGCAAGCCTACCTCGTTCGCTACCCGGATACCTCGCACGCCAGTACCGGCGAGTGCATCGAGATAGACCATTCGTGTTGCGAGAGCAGCGATCGCCGCTATGTCTATGTCGCGGCAGAGTTCCATCATGGGGTTATAAAACAGTGATTTCGTAGCTCGGACTGGTACCAGTAACTTCGTACTGCCCTCCACACGTTCCAGGAGCATACCTCCTGAATAAGTTGCGGTAATAGATAAATATGAACTGAGTCACAACAATGTGCATCAAAGTATTTATATGTACAATATGCATGTATTTTGTACGACAATGCTGGAAGAAGAGTTTGTAACATGCAATAGCGGCGTGAGATTCAGGCGAATAAGGAAGAGGATACCTTACAGCTCGTTCGAATCGTTCTTCGAGCGCGTGAGGAATCGAGGTATCATACTGGAATCTGCGGAGATAGCGCCGATATATGGGCGATTGAGCCTGATACTGATTGATCCGCCACTGCGTATAACCGGCAAGAACGATAGATTTGAGCTCATAGCACTCAACGAACACGGTAAGCACATACTCGCACTCATGAAACCCTCGCTATTCTGGTACGCAACCGATATTGAGGTGCACGAGGACGCTATTACCGGCCATGTAACACGTGAGAATCTATTGTATGAGGAGCGAAGGAGATTCAAGCAGAAGAATATATCGTATGTTATAAGGACATTACTCGATTTCTTCGCCTGTGACGACCGTTTTCTGGGGCTGTATGGCGTTTTCTCCTATGATTTCGTACGATTATTTGAGGACATACCTGAGCTACATGAGGATGATGGTATACCGGATTTCAACCTCTTCCTACCCGATTACATAGTTTATTTCGAGCATCTCAAGGAGCATGCCGAATCGGTTTTATATGATTTCCGCGATTTTGAACGCGAAGCTGAGGATTTATTCGCGCTGCGGGTTGCAAAAGAAGCAGTAAATGATACTGTTGTGCGTAAAGTCAACAGATCAGAGTGTTCAAAGCGTGCAATTACGGAGCGCGAGTACGTGGAGATGGTTAAGAGAGCGAAGGATGAGATTCGAAAGGGCGAGATATTTGAGATTGTACTCTCGCATTCACGATATTTCAGGGTGGATGTACCACCGATAGAGCTGTATCGCAAATTCCGTACGGTGAATCCTTCACCTTATCTGTTCTACGTCAATTTCGGTGATGAGTGCCTTGTAGGCGCATCGCCCGAGATGTTCCTCCGTGTAGAACGCAACAGGGTGCAGACGAGACCTATTTCCGGCACTATCGAGCGAGGAGCGAATCCAATAGAGGATTATGAGAAGATGATGCAGTTACTGAATTCCGAGAAGGAGAAATCAGAACTGGATATGCTGATAGATTTAGCGCGTAACGATATCGCACGGGTCTGCAAGCCCGGTGTGGAGGTTCGTGATTACCGGTTTGTGGAGAAGTACTCGGCGGTGATGCATACAGTGGCGCATGTTGAGGGTGTACTCGACACAACGAACTTCGAGCCGTTTGATGCGTTCATCGTGTCATTAAACGCAGGAACCCTTACAGGTGCACCCAAAGTCGCGGCAATGCAACTCATTGAACGATTCGAGAATTCACGCCGGGGTTATTATGGCGGTAATGTGGGCTATATCACCTTCTCGGGCAATCTGGACTTCGGTATCATTATACGAACCGCGTACATACATGACGGCATTGCTGAGATACGTGTTGGTGCCACCATACTGTATGATTCACAGCCTGAGAGCGAATGGAAAGAAACGATGGATAAAGGTAAAGCGTTCTTCAAGATAATAGGGGGTGATGAGAAAGATGCTGAAGATATTCATGGTTGATAATTACGACTCGTTCACGTTCAATCTGGTGGACTATTTCCGGAGATACGGTTGTGAGGTTATTGTATATCGTAATCGGCTGGATGTGGCTATAATAAGCGAAGAGGACCCGGATTTGATTGTCCTCTCACCCGGACCTTCCGTACCGGAAAAATCAGGCAATTTGCTCAAGGTGATAGAGCGCTACCACGAGCAGTATCCGATATTCGGTATATGTCTGGGGCATCAGGCGCTGATTGAATTCTTCGGTGGTGAGCTGGGTCTACTGGCATATCCGTGCCATGGCAAGCAGTCTTTGATAGAACATGATGGCAGGACGATATACCGGGGTATACCAAACCCGTTTAAGGGCGGGCGGTATCATTCGCTGATCGGTAAGATGATCC
The DNA here is from genome assembly GCA_025464425.1 of Methanosarcinales archaeon. Taxonomy (GTDB): domain Archaea; phylum Halobacteriota; class Syntropharchaeia; order Alkanophagales; family Methanospirareceae; genus G60ANME1. Next base: position 7,087 of record JAODGV010000128.1, read on the forward strand.
CGGGTGAGCTCGAAGTTACTGCCACCACCAAGATAGACCGGGTGGTTATGGGCGTAAGACACAAAAGCCTGCCGATAGAGGGTGTGCAATTCCATCCCGAATCCATACTGACGTTCCC
>JAODGV010000128.1:7380-8371 GCA_025464425.1 Methanosarcinales archaeon
GAAGGTGGACACGACCGAAAAGCGGTAAAAAGCAAAAAAGCAGGAAAAGGTAAATCTAAAAAAGAGAAAAAAGCAGGAAAAAGGGGTCTATTCATAGAACAGTCGTATTGCTGGTATCCAATCGTGGTATTCTTTTCTGTTTGCATCTATGAACAGTGTGCAGGTGATGTTGCCTTCACTTAGCTGTTTGTAAGGTGCGTGGATTATCTGAGGATAGGAGCCTGTGCGGATGGTGTAATTGTAAACCACGCCTTTCCTGAGTGTGATTGAGATGTTGAATGTCAGGTTGTGGTAATCGCTACCGTAGCCGTTCCAGTGAGCGACTGCACAATCGCCTGTCGGTATCGTTCCATATCATTGCATATTCGGTGTGACCGCCGGTGCCAGTGCATGGATATGTGTATATATGGTTCACCGTGATGTTTTTGCTCGGTATGATAGTGCCATAGTGTGTGCCTGCAATGCTGGGGTAAGTGCCCTTGCCTGTGTCAAATTCTGAAGATACTGTAACCTTGATTATCACCACCTTAGGTGAATCCTCAGGCGTCATCTCCATACTGCTGCTCCAATACCATATAACGACATCGCCATCTTCAACCGTATATTCCGCTGCACTCACCAATGGCATCGCTTCATCCGGATAATTCACCCAATACATCCATCCGCTCCATCCTTCATTCGGTATGTCCGCAATGGAATCGACGAATAGAGCACCCCATTCATCTGTCACTGTGTAGTTGAACCCGCCAATTTGTGATGCTGCATTCAATGCACCCAGTGCGGTCGTGCTGTTCACCACGTATTCCTTTCCGCTGTTGTATGCAGTTACGTTGAATGTCGTTCCACTAATTAGAGTAACTTCGCCCTGCCAGATGATTTCCTGTGGTACTTCCAGCGAGATGTTTGACACGAGCGAGCCATTATTCACACCATTTTGCGTTACTGTATGCTCAACAGTCTTAGATTGCCCGCATCCTGTCACATTGAACCT
>JAODGV010000129.1 GCA_025464425.1 Methanosarcinales archaeon
AGCTTCGCAAGCTTATACGAGACTCGTTCGGCACCAGACCGTGTGTTCGTGAATATGAGTGTGGATCTGTGCTCTTCTACAAGTGTTCGTACCTTATCGTAAAGTGCCGCAGTTGTGTCTCCGGTATCGTATATGAAATTCAGTGGTGAGTGCACGCTCACATCCAGCTCCTTCGCAAATGTCACATCAGCAATCAGGCAATGGCGTAGCTTATGCGATTCATCGTAGCCCACAAGGAACTTCGCCACCTCCTCTAAGGGCGATATCGTGGCACTCATGCCAATGCGTGTGAATTCGGCACTGCAGAAATGCTGTAATCGTTCGAGCGTTATGCTGAGATGCGCACCTCGTTTGGAATCCGCAACTTCGTGTATCTCATCGAGGACGACATAATCCAGTTGTTTGAGGTGCTCTCTAAATTTAGGTGCATTCAATATTATCGCGGCAGTTTCTGGTGTTGTTATCAGTATGTGTGGGGGTTTTCTGAGCATACTCTGCCGCTCCTTCTGTGTTGTATCCCCGGTTCGAACAGCCACACGTATCTTATTCGTGATGCCTGCTCTTTCTTCCATCAGCTCCGCTATCTCAGCCAGTGGCTCTTCCAGGTTGCGTCTTATATCGTTGCCCAGCGCCTTCAGTGGACTTATATAAAGACAATAAGTCCTATCTTCGAGCCTGGACTCACGGTTCAGCTTACACAGGTGGTTTAAGATCCCGATGAAGCAAGCGAGGGTCTTACCACTGCCCGTTGGCGCGCATATCAGTATATTCCGCCTATCTATCACCGCCACAATTGAATACCGCTGTGGTGGTGTGAAATGCCGATATTTAGTCCTGAACCATGTAGCGATATAAGGCTCAAGACGCCTGTATATCTCTTCCTCTGTGTATTCTCGTGCTTGTTCCATCAATACTCTAAAATAGGTGTGATATCCAGTTCAAAGCCCACAACCGGATAGTCCAGCTCGTGATTGAGTATCACTTCCGGATGTAGCTCGCCAAGTACGCCCAGTTTCTCACTGCCTTTCAGCATATCTGCCCGTCTGCCGGTCAGGAACGCCTCATCGGCTGATTCCTCTATTCGGAGTTGCAGACCCAGTTCGTTCAATACCGAGTCAACGACCGACCTTATCTCAGCGAAATTAGCATTTGCGTGTATGGACACGGCAGCGAGATGTTCACGCTCTTTGAAGCCTGATATTACAGTACCCACCTCGAATATACGCTGTGGCAGGTCATGATGTTTATTAAATGAGAGTACCTCGAGCAAATTCGGTAATATCGTGCATCTTAGCATTGTATGCTCGCTACTGATAGGATCTGCCACCTCTACAGCCTGGCTCTCTTTACGCCGCATACGTTCAAACTGCTTCGTTGAGGAGGTCAATGTGAAAGTAATCACCTCAAAATAGCCTAAACCGGTCATTATCGCTCTAACCGCGCTTTTTAGTTCCTCAACCGGGTGTTGCTCCCCTATTACAACTGTATCCGGGTATTCAGGCATTAGCCTGTTATATCCGTAGCCGATGGCGATATCCTCGATTATATCCCATGGATGGAGTATATCATACCGGTACGGTGGTATCAGCAGCTTTATGTGCCCGTCTTTAACGGTCGCACCGAGACCCATCCGTTCGCAGCAGTGTTTGCACTCCTCAGCGCTCAGATTGAGACCGATAAGCGAATTGACCTCAGCTATTGAGACAGTCATCTCCGCTGGTTCAAGATTCGGAGTCTTAACCACTCTGTCCGGATAGTGCATTGATACCGATTGAATTCGTCCACCACGCTCTACAAGTGCAGTGGCAACGATATTGAGAGCGATGTTAACGTTCTTATCCAAGCCCGTGACCTCTATGAATATGTCCTCCGTGGATTCCGTCACCCTCGTCAGTTCGGCATTGATGATCGGTGGGAATGATAGGGTATTACCATCAGCGTCAAGGATCAGTGGATATTTTGCACTGCCCTCGAGTATGTAGCTGTAAGCAATACCCTTCGGGTGCCGCTCCAGGATCTCGGCTAATGTCAGCTCTTCTTCGTAATCGAGGGGTACGAATGCGAATCCCGGATCTGCTGCGAGGTATCTGAAAGGTGGCTTTATCTTGCTCAGGTCGTGCAGACCGATGGCAACCTTCTCTCTATTCCGACCGATTCCACGATGTAGATGCTCCTGCAACTGCATCAGCGATTCTATCACATTTGAATCTATATTTACACCCCTTGCCACGCCGCATACTATATGTGGTCGAACCATGTTGACAGACTCGTCCACGAGCATCTCGATGCCTGAGTCTTCCAGTTCGTAACGCATCAGACCGGGCTTGAGTCCCAGGAATTGCCTGAGTGCACGGGCGACACCTTCAACACTGAAGAGGTCAGGACGGTTCGGGAAGAACTCCACATCCATATGATCCGAGTCCATACGTTCGAGATCCGCGGGCATCAGCGGTAGTTGCTCCTTTATTCGCTCGATACTGACACCTGTCAGGTGCTCAAGGTCACTGTATGGCAATCTTATTACGGGCATTTTGGTTTGTTTTATTAATGTTAATGTAATAGAATAGTATCTGGTATAGATTAAAAAGGTTTGGATTGCTGCGAGTTCATCCAAAAATTGCTGCGAGCCCATCCAAAAAAATGGCATCATTTTCTTCAAGCGGAGAGCAAAGAGCTTCTTCTGCCCTATAACAGTCAAAGGAAGAAGGAGAAAAAAGTTGATAGGTGAATAAAGAGGTTTGGAATGCTGGAATAAATAGATTTTGCAGGACGTTCATGCTCTACTTCGATGTCGTTAGGGGGTGTTAGTTATCCGGTCAGGTTGGCGAAAAGAATAAACCACAAGTAATATATATGCCATTGTATTACCTTAACATAATGAGATGTCATGCTTATCTATTCATTAGATAAGAGCGCCGGGGGGCACTATATAAATACCCGAATAAAAGGAGGTGAAAGATGAAAAA
>JAODGV010000130.1 GCA_025464425.1 Methanosarcinales archaeon
GGTGAGAGTATAACAGTGGCAATACCGATAAAAGCTGCTATGTATATCCGCGATGGCACTTACTTCCCTGAGGTGTGCATAGAAGTGGATAATGGCAAGAATGTGCGATTCCCTGTGCCTGTGAAGGTGGATAGTAGCCGTGTGGAGCTACTCGAAAAGGATGTCCAGAGAGAGATTTCACTCCACGAATCGAAGGAGATTGTGATAGTAGTGGCAAACAACAGACACAATTCGGTGAACGGAGTGCTCGTGACCGCAGAAGGCGATGATTTAGAATTCACACCTGAGCGAGTCTTCATAGGAAATCTTGCACCGTACGAGAAGATAGCGGTGAATTTCTCGGTCACTCCTCTATCCGCCGGTAACAAACGCATACAGTTCAAGGTGGAATATAAAAACGGGTTCAATCTGCACCGGAATACACTAAAATCCGCAGTATTCGTGAAGAACAATATGGGCATGAGGCTTATCCTGGTAGACGCACCCAGATCGGTATTGCGTGGCGAAGTGGCGAGGATAGAGTTTGATGTGGCAAATGGGATGACAAAGGATGTAAAGGCGGTCTCGGTAGTGCCCGTGAGTGAAGCGAGGGTATTACCTTCAGAATATTTCATCGGTGATATGGAAGCAGGGGATGTCTTCTCCGCTTCTTTTGGCGTTGATACCACCGAACTGGTAGGGGGCGATAATGTAATTCCATTCGACCTGGTCTTCCGCGACACCGATACAGACAGGATATACGAAATAGAGGGCTATGTGGTGCATATAAAAGTAGAAGAGTCACAGAAGAATATGTGGTCATTACCATTATTACCATTATCAGCAAAGCCAATCCTGTTCGTTGCGGGTGCTCTTATGCTCGCATTGATAGCGGGAGTGATGTGGCGGAGAGCGCGGCATAGAAGGAAGAATAGGACTGCATGATAATTCGAGTAGAGCATTTGAGCAAGGTCTACCGTATGGGTAAGGTGGAAGTTCCTGCGTTACGAGATGTGAACCTGGAGATAGAAGAGGGTGAGTTTCTGGCAATCATGGGACCTTCGGGCTCGGGCAAATCCACTCTGCTCAATATGATCGGCTGTCTGGACAAGCCAACCGGGGGCAAGGTATTCATTGATGGTGTGGATACCGCGTCGCTCAGCGAGAACGAGCTTGCGGAGGTAAGACGAGATAAGGTGGGCTTCATATTCCAGCAGTTCAACCTCATCCACTCTTTGAATGCACTTGAGAACGTTATGCTACCGATGTTCTTTGCGGGTGTTAACCATGGAGAGCGTCTAAAGAGGGCTGAGGAACTGCTTGCAAAGGTCGGGCTCCGTGAGCGGATGCACCATAAACCCCTGGAACTGAGTGGCGGGCAGCAGCAGCGTGTGGCGATTGCACGTGCACTGGCGAACAATCCGAAGATAATCATCGGGGATGAGCCCACGGGAAATGTGGATACAGAAGCGGGGAAAGTGATAATGGGCATTCTGGGTGATTTGAATAGAGAAGGCAAGACGATAATTGTGGTGACACACGATCCGATGATAGCCGCACATGCAAAGAGAGTGATAAGGATGCGAGATGGGCGATTACTTGAGGTAGAATGAAGAATGCGAGATATAATTCTGATGGCATACCGGGATCTAAGAGAGCGAAAAGCGCGAACAATCCTCACGCTGCTCGGTATCGCGGTGGGTATAGCGGCTATTGTTGCTCTGATGAGTGTCGGCTACGGCATGCAGGAGGCGATAACAGGCGAATTGACAGCCTATGCAGACCTCATAACAGTGATGCCGGGCAAATTGGCAGGCATGTCGTATGTGGAGCTCGGGAGTTTCACGGACCGCGACATAAGGGACGTCAGGCGGATAGGCGGCATCAAGGAGGTAACGGCAATGACGCACGGTGCTGTGGAAGTGGAATATCGGGACGTACGTAAGCCTATTTTTGTATTTGGAGGCGATACCGATGCATTGAGCAACTTCTATGTGGAACCGGTTGGGCTCGCCGAAGGTAGATGGCTCAGAGAGAACGATTATAAGGTGTGCGTTATCGGAAACCGCGTGGCTACTGAGTTCTTCGACGAGCCGATACATGCAAATGACAAGCTGACAATAAATGGTGAGAAGTTCATAGTGGCTGGTGTTTTCAAGAAGGCGGGCATGCTGTATGCCATGGACGTTGACCCCCATATCTTCCTCACGTTACGTGCTGCCAGAGACGTTCTGGGAAACGAAGAGGCGAAATACAGGTATATCGCGGTGCGTGTTCATAATATCGAAGAGGTAGATGAAATAGCAGATGAGGTCGAGGAGAGGATAAACAATAACCACGGGCTCGATGAATTCGCTACGGCGATGACGATGGGCAGCATGCTGGAGCGGATAAGTTCTGTCTTCAGTATACTCCGTGGTGTTCTCGTAGGCATTGCGGCAATTGCACTTGTGGTCGCTTCTATTGGCATAATGAACACGATGCTGATGGCGGTGATGGAGCGCACACATGAGATCGGGGTGATGAAAGCGATAGGTGCGAAGAACAGCGATGTACTCTCTCTTTTCATCGTGGAATCGTGTATGGTGAGTTTGATAGGTGGAGTGACCGGGTGTGTTCTCGGGGTCATTCTCGCACGGCTTATAACACTCATCGCGAGCTCCACTCTGGGGATTGAGTTCGTACCCACTGTGAAAGTTGTGGTTCTGTTCGCCGGTGCTGGTGTTGCAATTTGTGTCGGTGCGCTCTCAGGATTCTATCCAGCACTTAAAGCATCAAAGATGAGCCCGGTTGAAGCTGTGAGGTACGGGTGAAGAATGAAGGATTTCTTCTTACTGGCCTGTCGTAACATCAGGGAGCGGAAGACGCGTTCGGCACTCACGATACTGAGTATTATGGTGGGTGTAGGCGCAGTAATCGCTTTGATTTCCACAGGGTTTGGTCTACAAACGGCTATAATGGACCAGCTAATTGAGATGGCAGATGTGGTGATGGTAACGCCCGGAGCACAGGAATTCGGCGGTTTCGGGGCACTCGGCAGTTTTGATGACCGTGACATGGAAGCGGTGAACCGCATAGTGGGAGTAAAAGCTGCGGTAGCTATGCGAAGTGGAATAGAAGATGTGGAA
>JAODGV010000018.1 GCA_025464425.1 Methanosarcinales archaeon
CGGCTGGTCACGGAGATAAAGGATCTGCATATGACCGGTGACTTCCTATACGGCACTTTCGTACAGGACAGGCTCATAAGCGTGCATCATCGTGGCGAGCTGATATATGTGCCAGCCACAGAGGAAGCGCCATTCTTCTTCATTGAGCAGGGCGACAGAAACCGGGTCATACTCACGATTATGGAGAAGAAGGCGAGGGCTAACAATATCGCCAATCAACTGAGCAAGATAATCTTCATGACCACCACGAGGATAGTGGAAGTGAGGATCGACCCTTCTCGGTTTGTTCAGTTCCATGAAGCAAATTTTGAGGATACAAAAGTTATATTCTTCGATGATGTTGATATCCCGAATATCAAGAAATTATCCCTGTATGGCTCGGCTCTGGGTGATACATCGCTATATTCCGAGCATCTGAAGCACGGTAAGATCTGGTATCTCGTGCTGAAATCGCGTAGATACGGGCTGGTTGTGGGCTTAACACGCAATGGTGTCGTGACAATATTCAGTAAGGCAACGAGAGATGATTTCATAAATTATGTACATGAGGAGGTTATAGGGCTGATTTGAGGAAATGGTCTTTATTCATCCCTGTACCTGGTCTCCACACATGCTCCTTCTCTATTATTCTTAGACCGCTATAATCGCCTTCTAAACACTTCTTCGTCACGTTTATCAAATCTTCAGTGCCCGCATGGAGATACTCCCTTGCAGCTTCATAAATAGCAGCCTCACTCTTTGTTATCGCACCGACATATTCACCCAATATCTTCCTGTATGTAGTGACGAATCCGTTCTTGAACACCGCTTTACTCCCTGTTAGCCCCTTTATCTCTTCCACAACTTCAGAATCCGGCGGTAAAAACAGTGGCACGCCCAACAGTCCATACCATTCGGAATCACGCTCATAATACTTCCTTAAGAAAGCATTGAGCGCGAATCTTTGCATCCGCCTCGCTAATATCTCCTCTTTCTCCTTGATATAAATAGGTGCCGTGAACCTCAGCGGGACTTCTCTTATCCGCCTCATCGCTGCCGGTCCTTCCTCTTCCTTCTCTATTCGCTCCTTCGTTCTATCCACGAGCTCGGAGAACAGAGCCGAATAATCGGTCTTATGGACGTGCGAATGCGTATCTTCATGAACCTGTCGTGTAAGCAAGAACCTGAGTACCGTAAAATTGTATGCATGATATACCATTCTTATCAACCACTCCCTTATCCTCGTCAGTTCATAATTCTCGATCAGTATGTAAGCCATATCCTCCTCTATCACAAAGCAGGAGAAGTACAGCATCTCCAGATGGGCTTTTACCGTTGTTCGTCCCGCATTAACCGCTTCAGCAAGCCGCTCGCCTATCCGCGCTTTCGCACCGCGCATACCGACCGCGTCTTCAAACTCAGGGATGTAATCTTCAATCTCATTCAACAGCGATAGATATGAATCTCTTGATATCCCGTTACTGTGATTGATATACCCAAACGGGTCTTCATCTGCCATTTCCAGCGCACGCTTCGATTCCACAGTTAATGCCAGCCAGCCGCACATGTTGGTTCAATCCGCTTCTTCAAAAAAGAACTCGTTACATAACGGGTCTTCAGCCAGATAATCGCCCGTATGGAGATATGCACGCACGCGGCATCCACCGCACAGCGCTCTATGCTTACATCGTGCGCATCTACCCTTCACTCTCCTCTCCCGCAGTGAGCTGAAAACCTCTGAATCGAGTATCTCACGAAGCCCCATATCCCTTACGTTGCCAGCTTTTACATCCAGCAACGGGCACGGTACAACATCCCCATTCGGCTTAATCGAGAGCATACCCGTTGCAGCACGGCAGCCAGGCAGTTCAGAGAAGAAGAAATCAGGCACAAAAAGCCCATATTCCGCTTTCCTCTTCAGTATCACCCAGTATTGCGATGCCTGTGTGGTACATATCTCAATTTCGTGCCCTATTCTGCGCTGCTCTTCGTATAACAGCATCAGGTTATTTATATACTCCTCTATGTTGAGTTCGCCCGCGGGCATTGCCTCCTCTCCCCTGCCCAGTGCTATATAATGGAAGAACCTGCACTGCCTGGCTCCCAGCTCCAGTGCAGTATTGATTATATACGTGGTATCCGCTTCGTTCAGTTTCATTATACAGGGATCAATAACGAGTTCCATACCCGCTTCTTTACACAATCGCGCAGCCCTCACAACTTTATCGTATACACCCGAGCCACGAATCATATCATGTGTCGCAGGTCTTCCATCAACCGGGATGATGACCTCTTCAATACCCGCTTCTTTCAACCGCTTTACAAGCCCCTCATTGAGCATTGTACCATTGGTTGCGAGCGTTAAACGTAAACCCTTCTCTTTTGCATATCCTATGAGCCTGAATATATCCTCACGCATCAGGGGCTCACCACCACCAAGAGTGAGATTCACTTCTGACCCGAAGACAGAAGCTATTTCATCTATGACTCCATACGCCTCACCGGTGGTAAGCTCGTCATCCAGTGGTGTACCCGCGGTATAGTAGCAATGCAAGCAGCGGAGATTACAGGCACGCGTTACGTTCCAGTTGATACTGTACATCAGATAATCTCAAATTGATCTTGCGACAAATATTTAAATTATCCCCGTACCAAACCATTTTTTAATGACATCGAAATGTATGAACAACAGGCAACTGCTATTAAGGCGAGTGCGAACCATTGCGGATTTCCAGTTCGGCTCAGGTAGCGGTGAAGCACTCTTCCCGGATAGTGTAGAGTTTACACGCACAAGGAGCGGTCGAATAGCGCAGATAAAGGATAAGGGCAACCGAATAGCGACATTAAGGAGCTTTGATGGATTACTCACCCTCAGTATCGAGGGTGCTGAGCGTTTGCGCCGCTTCCTCGCATATCCGCGTATGCGGGTCGTTATGGATGATGCCGTCCGGGAATTCATAATAGCGGGTGGCACCGCGTTCTGCAAGCATGTCGTAGAAGTAGACCCTGAGATAAGGGCGTACGATGAGGTGATGGTGGTGGATGAGCACGATGAACTACTGGCAACCGGCAAAGCGATGCTATCGCCGGAAGAGATCAAATCATTTGAACACGGAGTCGCGGTTAGAGTGAGATATGGCGCTGCCTCAACAAAAATTTAAGTTATACTATCTGATCTTTTTACTTTTATTATATCCTACATTCAACGTGATTAAAATATCATGGCAATCTGGGATGTATTGAGGGATAAAGGGCTCACCATCGCTACTGCGGAGTCATGTACGGGTGGACTGGTGTCCCATCTAATAACAAACGTTCCGGGTAGTTCCGACTATTATAAGGGTGGTGTGATCGCCTATGCAAACGATGTCAAGGAAGAAGTATTGCATGTCCCGCGGGCGATAATAGAGCGCGAGGGCGCGGTGAGCGCCGCATGTGCGCGAGCGATGGCAGCGGGTGTGCGGCAATTATTGCAATCAGATATAGGTATTGCCACCACTGGCATTGCGGGACCTACCGGTGGTACACCCGATAAACCGGTTGGTTTGGTTTATATAGCATTAGCTACAAAAGATAACGTTTACCACGAACGGTATATCTTTCATGAAGATAGAGAAGGTAACAAGGCAAGAGCGGCGGATGCCGCACTCAAGATGCTGCGTAGATATGTATTGGGGGCTCGTAGCTCAGAAAGGTAG
>JAODGV010000131.1 GCA_025464425.1 Methanosarcinales archaeon
TCGTCTCATGCTTCTGTGCGAAATTAAAGAAATTGTGTACGCCTATGAGCAGTTCTGACGCTTCCTGCATCCGTGATAAATCCAGATCCTCCTGTGGATACAGGAAATACCGGTACTTTCGCGATATTGCATCCATACGTGCATCGAACTCCGGACGGGGTCTCGCAATCGCATAAACCCATATATCATCGGGTAACATGCCGTTTATCATTCGTGGTGTTAAATCCGGGCGAGGGGTCTCAAAAGATACGACCTGTGCGAGTGCGTGAACGCCCTTATCCGTCCTCCCGGCGGCGGAATAGCACGCAGAACGCCTGTCTTCGAACAGTCCGAGGCGCTGAAAAGCCCTGAAGAGCTCGCATTCTATCGTTGGCACATCAGGCTGGATTTGAAACCCGTGATAGTTTGTTCCAAGATAACCGAGCTTCAGTGCTACCCTCATCCTCTCCACCACGTATCAGGTAAAGATTACCCCGATACACCACCTCATCATACCTCTTGGTGCCGAGAATGCGTTCAATATCATCTGTGTGAGCACCTTTTATACGCTCTATCTCGGTAGATGAGTAATTGGTAATGCCCCTGGCGAATTCGATGCCATGCGTATCAACGATGCTTACGGTATCACCGTGTATAAAAGCACCTTCTACTCCTGTGATGCCGGATGGTAACAGGCTACTGCCACGGAGCAATAAAGCTTCTTTCGCACCATCATCCACTATTATCCGCCCCTTTGGCGGTGAGACGAGGAGAATCCAGCGTGCCCTGTCGTTCATCCTGCTCTTTGGTATGAACCTTGTACCGACATGCTCGCCTCCTATGATACGGAGCATGACATTCTCTTTTGCACCGTTGGCGATGACCACGGGTATACCGGCGTTCATTGCGAGCTTCGCAGCCTCTATCTTCGTCTTCATGCCACCGACGCTCCTGCCATTGGACGCTATTCGCTCTATCTCGGGTGTTATATCCCGGACGACCGGTATGAGTTCTGCTTTCTTACTCCTGCGCGGGTCATACGTGCATAAACCGTCGGTATCTGTGAGGATAATGAGCAGATCGGCTTCGAGGTTGCTTGCTACGAGTGCAGAGAGGCTGTCGTTATCGCCCACCTTTATCTCTTCCACCGCCGTGGTATCATTCTCGTTTATTACAGGAACAACGCCCGTTTTGAGCAGTGTGAGCAGTGTATTCCTCAGATTGAGATACCGTGTACGACTCCGGAAATCATCGTGTGTCAGCAATATCTGTGCAATAGTCACGCCATAAGCTGAGAAATACCGGTCATACGTGCTCATAAGCACATTCTGCCCAACAGCCGCGGTCGCCTGCAACAATTTGACATCCCTTGGTCTCTGTTTCAGGTTTAACCTGCCTATGCCCGCGCTGATAGCGCCTGAAGATACCAGTATCACCTCCTTACCTCGCCTCTTCAGTTCCACTACCTCCCTCGTCAGTTTCTCCACCTTCTTTGAATCAAGCCTGTGTCGTTCATCCGTGAGGTTGCTCGTGCCTACCTTTACAACAATCCGCTTTGCTTTTGATATTATCGTATCATATTTGTATCCTTCATCCACACACTTCATCCGTATAGTTATAAGAATATGATTGAAATAGATATAATCAGAGGGGTATTAAATCATATAATCATATAATCATGTAATCATGTTGACACCGCCAGAGAAGCACAAATCAGGATTAAAGCAGCATTATAAGTGCGCGGTAATCACGATAAGCACTTCAAAACATAGAGATAATGGGGAGGACGTTTCTGGCTCAATTGCGAAATCACTGTTGACGGAAAGAGGGCATGAGGTGGTCTATTACGATGTGATACCCGACGTGGGTGAGCATATACGCCGGGGTATAGAGGAAGCGCTGGATTCCGGCGCTGATTTCATCATCACCTCGGGCGGGACAGGTCTGACCATGAATGACATAACGATCGAGACCGTATCCGGGCTGATAGAGAAGGAGCTACCGGGCTTCGGCGAACTCTTCAGGTTGAAGAGCTACGAGCAGATAGGCACCGCGGCGATATTGAGTCGCGCAATAGCGGGTGTGATAGCCCGTAAGCTGATATTCTGCCTGCCGGGGTCACCTGACGCGGTTAAACTTGCGCTCGTAGAGATAATACTGCCTGAGATACCGCATATGATGCGGCATGTGCGAGAATAAGCAAGAATGCGAGTTACGATAGCAATACCGAAGAGGCTATCGGCATAACTGCAGCCACTGCAACTATGATAGGAACAAGAATTGCCAGTAAGACTGCTATGATGGATCTACCGGGAGATAGCTCGTGGAGCTCTATTATACCACTGATCACCACCATAAGCGACCATAAAGGTACAATAAGAATATTCACCGGTGTGAGCCAGCCGAGTATCAGGCACGGGGTTACACCATATACGATAGCCTTTGTGGTCTGCCGCAGTCCTTTCCTGCCACCGAGCAGATAGACCCAGATATGTAGCCAGACCGAGAGGTAGAACGAAGCTATGATGCCCAGTACGATAACACCGACGAAGGTGGCAACACCCATAACAGGGATCATCTTCCCAAGCTCCGGTAACCCTGGCATCAGTTCAAGCCGGGATAAGCTCAGCATGGACACCACTCCGTTCGCCACAATCACCACAACGATGGCGAGGATAGCCCCGAGAAAAGCGAGAAGCGGTATGTAATACCTGTATGCATCGAGTAGCGAATCATCCTTCGCTTCCCCAAACTGCCTCGCGGGATTAAATGCGAATCCACGTATCTGTCTCAACATTTTACACCGTTCTGTATTTCAACTCATACCATATATAAAACTTTCTATTTTTGCTTCTGCCCGAACAATACAGATAGAAATGTCTTACGTGTATTGCATATATCGGCATAGGCGCAGTTTTCACATGGTGCATTCCTGCTTCTGTCCGGGAATACGCCTTGCTTCACGCGCTTCACTCGCTTCAACACATGCAATACCATTGCGCGATCCGCCCTTCTTATCTGAACTTCACGGAACTCCGCATCCCTTATGTACTGTACGAGCCCGCGCCTCACCGTTCGCATGGATTCGTCCTCGATCAGCATCGCATATGCCGCCAGTTGAATCCGATCACTACGCCACACACCATATTCCGGCGATTTACCGGTCTTTATTATGCATGGTATCTCCTCCTCATCTGCAATTATCAATTTGTCCACACTGCCACTCAGGTTCAACTTAGCAGAATATAGCACCCGTTCACGTTCATACCCATGTTCCAGCTCCAGTTCCAGTTCCCGCGTGCTCCGTAGCTTCTTCAACCACCTTTCATTTATAATACGCATGAAATCGGCTCTTAACGGCTCTAAATCAATATCCTGACACATCTCTTCACGATATATCCACGGTACACACTTCAGTATATCACCCATCACTTCGGCTATATCAGACTCGCAATTGATGATCCTGCTGAGGTTAAATGCCAGTTCTTTCAGTATGAATCCTTCAATCCTGCTCCGTAGCCTCGCCTGCGGTTGTTGTAGCCCCTGATCTCGCTCATTATCGCGAGCACCGAAATACACCAGCCGGGGACATATCTGGTATTGCACTAACTCGGATACCCGCACGGTCATTATAAATATTAAGCAATTAGTATAGAATATGAAATATAGTTTTAGTTTTATGCCCATGTCAATTTTACTACTACCAGTCCTGCTGATATTATGCATGTCATGCATCCCGTGCCATGCTTATTCCGGCATGCTGATAACAGAATTCTACCCTGATACTACTATGAAAGGAGAACCGGACGAGTATATTGTATTAACGAACCCATGTGCTCATTCGGTGAATCTAACGAACTGGAGCATAACGGATAACGAGGCGGAAGTCTATTTACCTCATCTCGCTATACCACCAGGTGGTGAACTCTACCTTACGAATAAGGATGCCGCATATGCTCGCCCGGACGCGGAAGTCGTGATTATGAACACTCAAAGTTTCGCGTTGCGTAATCGTGGTGACGAGCTCATCCTGCGTGACGATCACGGCAGAGTTGTGGACGCGGTAATATACGGTGATTCACGCTATGATGATGCCGGCTGGCACGGTTCACCACTGGTTAAGCCAATAGAGGGGATGGCGTTCCACCGTAAGGGCTATCTGGACACGGATTCCGCATACGACTGGGTCATTCTGGCACCTGGCGCGTATTATCACCCGCCTGAGCCGGTACATGCCGTCAATACCGGGGTTACCACTTTCGTATCACCTGATTGCAGCTTCGCAGTCCTGAAACGGGAGCTGGACAATGCAACATCTTCTATATACCTTAACCTCTATGAATTTGACCATTCCAGACTGAACGAATATCTTCTACGCGCCATGAATAGGGGTGTAAGGGTTCACCTCCTGCTGGAAGTCAAGCCAGTGGGTGGTATGGGAGATGCGGAACGATGTATTGCCGCGCAGATAGAAGATAATGGCGGTTTTGTACGGTTTTCCCACGATAGATTCCTGAATCATGCGAAATATGCGATTATAGATGATGAAACCCTGATAATAATGTCTGAGAACTGGAAATACACCGGTGTGCCATGGAAGAGCGAGGGCAATCGCGGTTGGGGCATTGTGATAAGGAACCGAGAGATAGCGCGGTACTTCAAATCGGTATTCTTCGACGATTTCCAGCGTGCTGTAAGTATGGATCTCAGGTGTAGCCGGTATGAATATGAAAATGAATACCAGAACGTAAGGATCGGTATGGAGACCCAATTTGAACCACGTACCATGAAATGCAATTTCTCGTTGATTCCTGTTCTGGCACCTGATTCTGCTATGAGCGAGATATTACGGATGATAAAGAATGCAAGATCGTACATATATGTGGAACAATTCTCCGCGAGGCTTAACTGGGGAGATGAACTGAACCCGTTCATTACTGCTCTTATAGAAGCAGCACAGCGTGGCTGTGATGTGAAGATCCTGCTGGATTCACGGTATTTAGAGGGCGATAACAACAATGACGAGGTGGTATCTGAACTGAACAGGACAGCACGAGCGCGAAATTTGAGCCTGGAGGCGAGGCTGGCCGATCT
>JAODGV010000132.1 GCA_025464425.1 Methanosarcinales archaeon
ATAGCAGTATAGCGGTGAGAGCTGCTAAAAAAACATGATCTCTATTTCGGGATAAAAAATATATACTCTATCTCTTCTATACTATTATACTAATACTATGCTATACCCCAGAAGGTGATAGAGATGGCAGACGAGAAGAGAGAAATTATTTTGCATGTCACAATTCCGGAAGGTGTGGAAGTAAGAATCGAACGCGGGAAGGTGAAGGTCAGTGGACCCAGGGGCGAGTTAGAGCGTGAATTATGGCATCCCGGACTGAAAATAGAGAAGAGCGATGGCAAAGTGATCATAAGGAGTGAGATAGCACGTAAGAAGTTAAAAGCAATGGCAGGTACTTTCGCCTCTCATATCAATAATATGATCACCGGAGTGAGTGAGGGTTTCTTTTATCGGCTGAAAGCGGTTCATGCCCATTTCCCACTCCAGGTTAGCGTATCCAAAGATGGTAAGAATGTTATAATCTCAAATTTCCTGGGCGAGCGTAAACCACGAGTGGCGAAACTCATGGATGGTGTGAAGGTGGAGATAAAGGGTTCCGAGATACTGGTCACGGGCATAAACAAGGAAGCGGTGGGTCAGAGTGCGGCGAACATAGAGCAAACAACGCGGATAAAAGGTTACGACCCCAGAGTCTTCCAGGATGGTATCTACCTCGTGGAGAAGGGTGTAGGAACGGGATAAAGTTATGCCAGAGATAATAGAGGGTGTGAGTCCAACCCGTATGGAATTGCTCCGGTTAAGCAGAAGGGAGAAGTTAGCGGAGAAGGGGCATGACCTGCTCAGGGAGAAGCGGGATGCGCTTATCGGTGAATTCCTGGATGTTGTTAGTGAAGTACGGGATATGAGGCGGGAAGTGGAGTCGAAATTGAGCGAAGCTTTCGAGTCCCTGATAATAGCAGAGGCGCTGATTGGTGTGGAACAGGTGCGACAGATCTCCATGACAACCATGCGTGAGATACCCATAGATACTTCGATAAGGAGCATAATGGGTGTGCAGGTGCCCATTCTGGAGCTCTCAGGCGAAGCAGTGAGGAAGCTCAACGAACGCGGTTACAGCCTGTTTGACACATCCGCCGCAGTGGACAGGTGTGCGAGGAGCTTTGAAGAGGCGTTAGCATTGATAATAAAGCTGGGTGAGATAGAGGAAGCGGTACGAAAACTCGCAATTGAGGTAGAGAAGACGAAGAGGCGGGTTAATGCGCTGGAATACATCATGATCCCGCGCTTAAAAGCGACCCGGAAGTACATCCGGATGCGACTCGAGGAGATGGAGCGAGAGAATTTCACGAGGTTGAAGAAGATAAAAGCCATGCTTGAGCGTAGGAGTGAAACGGGATAAAAATGCTGGATAAGCTAAGCAGCTCGTTGAAGGAGGCGGTGAGGAAGATAGTAGCATCGAAGCGTATAGATAAGCGAACGGTGGATGAGTTAGTGCGGGATCTCCAGCGGGCTTTGATACAGGCTGATGTCAGGATCTCACTCGTGAAGGAGCTATCGAATCGTGTGAGGGAGCGCGCCCTGAAGGAGAAAATGGTTCTTAACCCCCGCGGGCATGTTATTAAGGTACTCTATGAGGAGCTGATCGGCATTCTGGGCAAAAGTGTGGATATACCACTGGTGCCACAGAAGATATTGATGGTCGGCTTGCATGGCTCGGGTAAGACCTCATCATGTGCGAAATTAGCGCGTTATTTCCAGATAAAGGGTTTGAAACCCGCGGTCATCTGTGCTGATATTTATAGACCCGCGGCATCCGACCAGCTGAAACAGCTCTGCACACAGATCAATGTGCCGTTCTTCGATAGCAACTCCTGCGGCGAGAAGGACGTAATAGAGATAGTGAAAGCGGGCGTGAAGGAATTTGCCAGGTATGATGTCCAGATAATAGATACTGCGGGTCGGCACGCGCTCGAATCGGATATGATAGAGGAGATAAGGCGTATAAGTGCGGAGATACGCCCGGAGCAGCGACTACTCGTGCTCGATGCCGGTATTGGGCAGCAGGCTTCGGTACAGGCAAAGGCATTTGACGAGGCTGTTGGCATAACCGGCATAATAATAACGAAGATGGATGGTACAGCGAAGGGCGGTGGTGCGCTATCCGCAGTTGCAGAAACGGATTCTGGCATCGCGTTCCTCGGTACAGGCGAGAAACTTGACGATTTCGAACGGTTTGAACCCGACAGGTTCGTATCCCGGCTGCTCGGTATGGGTGATATAAAGACATTGATAGAGATGGCGGATGAGCGCCTGGACAAAGATGAGTTAGAGACCACACTGAAGGGTAAATTCACACTGAACGATCTCTACGCGCAGTTAGAGGCGCTGCGCAAGATGGGTCCTTTCAAGAAATTGTTGCAGATGCTACCACTTGGTGGGCTGGATCTGAACATGGATGATGCCCTTTACCAGGTAACAGAGGACAAGCTGAGGAGATTCAGGGTGATTATGGATTCTATGACGGAAGAAGAGCGTAACGAGCCGAAGATAATAGATGGTTCGAGACTGAGAAGGATAGCAACAGGCTCGGGTACCACAACAGCGGAGGTGAAGGAGCTATTAAAGTACCACCGAATGATGCAGAAGTTAATCAAGAGCTTCTCTTCCATGCGGGGCGGTGGTAAAATCCCGATATTGCGTGGTATGCCGTTGAAGATGATGAAGAACCTGAAATAATGATGCCCTTAAAATGGCTATTGATTCCCTGCTGCGTGCATTTGTGGACAACTGGCGTTTATCGAGGCGGATAGTGGAACGCATCGCAGCGACCGGTGTGTCGCCCAATCTGCTATCCATTCTCTCTTTATTATCTGGAGTACTTGCCGGATTGTTCTTCTCACTCGCGGATACAGAGTTACTCCTCATCGCTGGCTTATTCGTGGCAATGAACGCGATTCTGGACACCGTTGATGGTATTCTCGCACGTGTGATTGGCACTGCGAGCAGGAAGGGCGATTTCCTCGACCATGCGATTGACCGGTATGCCGATATGTTCATCATCTGCGGTATCATATTCGGGCGTTATGTGCGCTGGGAGATAGGACTGCTGGCGATTATTGGCATTCTTCTATCATCTTATATGGGTACACAGGCGCAGGCGGTTGGGCTCGGCAGGATGTATGGTGGCATCGCTGGGAGAGCAGACCGCCTATTGCTCGTAATTGCTGCTGCGGTACTCACATGGCTGTATCCATATCCGGTTTTGGGCTACTCGTTTCTCGGCTGGTGCATGCTCATCTTCGCGATACTGTGCAATATCACCGCGTTACAGCGGTTCTTTTACGCATGGAAGCGCTTATAAAGTCCTGTATTATCGCTATTGCCCGTCGTAGCATGTCTATATTCGCAGCATATGATATTCGTACGTGATTCCTGCCACGAGAGCCGAAAGCCGAACCGGGTGTGATGATAACCCCTCTCTGTCTGAGCTGCTCTACAAATTCAAATTCGTCATCAACCTCGGGGAAGATATAAAAAGCACCTCTGGGCACCGGGAACTGGAAGCCCAATCCGAGAAGTTCAGAGACGAGGTAATCTCTTCTTTCTTTAAATGCAGCACGCATCTCGCTAACACAGTCCTGAGGACCTGAGAAGGCGGCGAGTGCTGCTCTCTGTGATATTGATGACGCACATGCCTGTATATACTGGTGCACCTTCAGCATCGGCTCTATGTATTCTTCACCCGCGGCGACATAGCCCAGTCGGAACCCGGTCATTGCATATGCCTTGGATACCGCATTCACGGTAATGACATCATCATAGAATCTCGCAGGGCTTATGTGTTCCGCACCATCATACACGAGATACTCGTAGACCTCGTCCGAGATGATGGTTATGTTATGGTCTGATGCGAGTTCGGTAATAGCTTTTATACTATCTCGCGTCTCTACCGCGCCGGTAGGGTTTGCAGGCGAGTTTATTATGAGTGCTCGCGTCCTGCCGGTGATTCTCTCTTTCAGTCCTTCTATCGAGATCGTATGGTCGTCGTCATTCAGTGGTATGCCCACCGGTATCGCATCGGCTAACCTCACCAGTGGCGGATAGGATACAAAACCCGGATCAGGGATCAGTACTTCATCACCACGCTCCACTACCGCGAGAATGGCGATATGGAGTGCTTCACTCGCGCCTGAGGTGACTATTATCTCATCCGGGCTGAAATCCAAGCCGTTTTCTCTGCGGAACTTCTCGCTGATCGCCTCTCTCAGCTCCGGTATACCCTTGTTGAAGGTATAACCGGTGAAGCCCGAATTGAGTGCCTCAGCGGCTGCGGCTTTTATGTGCGCGGGCGTATCAAAGTCGGGCTCGCCAAGACCGAGATTGATGCTTTGCGATGAAGCGGCTTCAAATGCGCGTCTGATGCCCGAAATCTCAATATTCTCAACCCTGGATGCTATTCTCCTTCTCCTTGCCATCTATCAAAAATTTGATCATACAATTTTAAACTGTTTACACTAAATTTCGTCACACAGCGGATCCAGATACTCACGATATTCGTCAACCGTAACGGGTCTGCCAGTCCAGTATTTCACCAGTTCGCCATCACTGCTGATGACAGCACACAGAGGCAGCAGTTTCTCACCCTCACGATGGATGATATGGTATATCGCCGCTTCAGGACTGCTATCGAAGAGCACAAGGAAAGCTATTCTGTCACCGTACAGTTGCCTGAGCCGCTCTATATTGGGCTTGTCTCGCTCGCATATCCGGCAGACGTTCTCGTCACATGGATCACGTATTATACTCAACACAACCGGGCGGTTATGACTCATGATAGCGGCGAGTGCCGATTCCACACCGCGATACTTCTCCTCTATGTACCGTTCTATCACATCATTGTACTCGGTAAGCACCTGCTCCCTGTTCATCTTATACTTGGCTGCGAATATCTCGACCACTTTATCCCGAAATGCACGCCTGTGCTCTGATACAAGCTCTCTCAGTCTCATCTCATCCTTATCCTTCCTTGCCCGCCCGCGCGGGCGGGAGAAAACTTAGCGATATAGCTTCGGGTATCTGTATCTCTGCACATCGCTCCAGGTTGCGGTGGCATTTATTATTGCATTCCAGAATCGTGGCTTATCCAGTATCTCCTGCATCATTACGTGCCGGGCACCGAAGTATTTCAGCAAACTATCCCGGATGTCCTTGTAATTATCCTCGCCAAAACCTGTTAGCTTCATCCAGAGAGTGAGTGAAGAGCCATGCCTGACCAGGCTATCCACTCTCATACCCCTGCTCTCCGCGAGGAAACATGCTATGAACTTCGCCACGCATTCTGCCTGCATCCTCTCGCCGGTCACCCGTACCTCCGCCACAGTAGGGTTGTG
>JAODGV010000019.1 GCA_025464425.1 Methanosarcinales archaeon
GCGAACAATAACAATTAGCCCTATATATAATGTGTATCATGGCGAGCATAGAGGTGAGGCAAGCGGAAGAGGGGGATTTACGTGCTATAATAAAGCTGTGGCAGCGTAATATAAAGACGATAAATACAGCTACCGATATCGCCAAATTATACCGTTATTTCGGCAGGTATTTCCTCATAGCCGTTGATAGAGAGTGTGGAGCGGCTGTTGGCTTCGTCGCCGGCGCTGCTAAGGACGGGCATGCTCATATCTCAGGCATTGCTGTGGAGCGGAGATACAGGCGACAGGGGGTGGGTAGCTCATTGATGAAGAATTTGCATGACATTTTCCAGAAAGACGGTTTCAAACGGATAACACTCGAAGTGCGAAAGAGCAACAGAGCTGCTATACTGTTCTATGAGAGCCTGGGTTTCAAGCCCTGTTCTGTTATATGGGGTTATTACGCCGATGGTGAGGATGCAATAGTGTATGAGAAGGAGATTTGAATTGATAAATAAATTAAACAGATGAGAATCATACTGGTAACGGGCAGGAAGGCGGAAAGTATGGTCCGTGATGCTGTGAAGGATTCACCACATCGGTGTGAAGTGCTCGTTCAGAACATAGATATAGCGGCATTCTCAACTCCTGGCTCGATTCGAAGAGCGCTGGCGGAAGAGAGTGGTATAGACCGGTCAGATACAGACCTTATACTGGTATCCGGGCTTTGCAAAGCGGACTTCTCGAACCTTGAGCGCGAATTGAATACGCCTGTCCGGCTGGGTCCGCGGAATGCATATGATCTTACCGAGGTACTGAAACATGCGGATAAGCTCGAATTCTCGGCTGATGTACCTGCCGATCTGCTGTTAGCAACGAAGATGAGAGAGGATGCCATGAAGGAATTACATGCACTGGAAAGTGAAGCAAAATATAAATTCCGCATAAAAGCAGTGAAGATAGGTGGTAATGCGAGGATGAAAGTATGTGCCGAGCTTGTGGATGCCACACTTATGCCCGAAGATGCGATAAGGCGACGTATAGAGTATTACATCAAATGCGGTGCCGATATGGTGGATATCGGCATACACATGGGAGCGAGTCCAGAAGAGGTGATACGAGCGGTGAGAACAGCTCGTGAATTCCCCATACCTGTCTCGGTTGATACAATGAGCCCGGAGCTCTTACTCGCGGGTATCGAAGCAGGTGCTGATATGGTACTCAGCCTCAACGGTGCGAATATTGCCGCAGTAGGTGATGCAATAGCAGGCGAAGGTATAGCTGCGGTTATCGTGCCTGATAGTGATAACGCCACCCTCCACTCGCTGTTTACGAACATAAAGAAGGCACAGGATACGGGCATTGAACGCATAATAGCAGATCCGGTACTGGATGCCGCTGGATACGGTATAGGGGCATCACTGCACAGGTATTATCTGTTCAGGCAGCGGGATAGGGATACACCGCTATTCTTCGGTGTGGGCAACGTCACGGAGCTTATAGACGCGGATTCCACGGGCGTGAATGCGGTTTTAGCGGGCATTGCTCACGATATAGGTGCCGATATACTCTTCACGCCGGAATACAGTGACAAGGCACGAGGTAGTGTGAAGGAACTCCGTGTGGCATCGGAGATGATGATGCTCGCGAAAGCACGTGGCAATCCACCAAAAGACCTCGGCATTGATCTACTCATATTGAAGGAGAAGAGGAGCAAGCCGGTACCGGGACTATCCGATAATGATGTTATAGAAGCAGAACCAGCGAGTAAATGGCGGCGTGACCCCTGTGGGTCGTTCAAGATAGCTATCGTGGAGATCGGTGGCAGACGTGTGATATGCGCCGAGCATAAGCCCTCGGGCAGGCGAATAACGGGCATAAATGCGAAGGAGATAATGGACACCATCCTGCGGTTGAATATGGTCTCGTTACTGGAACATGCGGCGTACCTGAGCAGGGAATTGACGAAGGCTGAGCTCGCACTCCAGGTCGGGAGGAGTTATGAGCAGGACCAGCCTGTGTTTACATATAAGACCGGTGGTTATCGTTGATGGTGATGGAGACACTTATAGACACTTATTTATACCAGCCCTGCCAGCTCATCTATTATCTCCGCAGCTATCATGCTCTTCATACCCTTGATATGCTTAACATGGTCGTCATCCCGCTTTATTATGAAGACTTCATTCTCTTCCGTACCCATACCACCTTTTGCAAGATCGTTTGCCACCACCATTACGAGATTATACTCCTCCAGCTTGTGCCTCGCTCGTTCTATCAATTCAGACTCGGTGACTTTCACCTCTGCCTTGAATCCAACGATAGCCAGCTCAGGGAACTCGCGCCTCACCTCCGCTATCAGCTTCGGGGTGGGTACCAGCATGAGACTGACCCTGCCACCCGAGGGTAGCTTACCATCATGCAGCTCAGGAATGGTGAAGTCAGCTATTGCAGCTGCTGATATCAGCACGTCGTATGCATTACCCGCTGCCCTGGCGCTACTCAGTTCGTTCATGCACGCATCCACCATCTCCCTCGCAGTCTCAACCTTTATCTCTCTTATCCCTCTCAATTTCAGATCATCCCTTGTGTGCACGAGTGTGACGACCTCCGCACCCTGCCGGTATGCCTCCTTCGCAAGTTCTATACCCGTGCGACCGGAACTGCGGTTCGTCAGCACTCTTATAGAGTCTATCGGCTCTATCGTCGGTCCACCCGTGATAAGCACGCGTTTGCCCCTGAGTTTACCTGCTGATAACTTACGCTCGATCTCGAGAATAATCTCGTCTGTGGATGCGATCTTAGCCAGCCCCTCCTCCATCTTCGGCTCGAGCACGGTCACTCCCAGTTGCTTCAACTTCTTTATGTTCTCCTTCAGTACAGGACTGCGATATATCGTCTCATGCATCGCGGGCACCACAATGATGGGTATCCTGGAGCCGAATGCGGTTGTTGCGAATGCGGTAACTGTGGTATCAGATACGCCAGTTGCGATCTTGCTGAGTGTATTAGCCGTGCATGGTGCGATAACATAGAGGTCTGCATAGCCCTCCATGCCCAGGAACTCCACATGCTCTATCTTGCCCATCAGTTTCGTTATTACTCCGTGCCCTGTGGCATAATGCAATGTATAGGGATGAATAATCTCCATTGCCGCGGTACTCATCACGCCATACACGTCGGCACCGTACCTTATCAACTCACGTGCGAGCTCAACGACGCGAACAGCCGCGATAGAGCCCGTAACACCGAGTACTATCTTCTTACCCAGTAGCGATCGGCTCTTTGTTCCTCGGATACGGAGTGTAGGATGCTCTGGCATGTCGTGAGATGGACCGGTCGGGATTTGAACCCGAGGCCTCTCGCACGCCAAGCGAGTGATCTTCCTGCTGATCTACCGGCCCTGATAAATAAACACACATCAATTACATTTATAAGTGCAATGGGTTATTTATCGTTTGCAACCCCTGCGCTGGTGGCTCTGACCACCACCTCTTCACCGGTCTCACGTGTGCGTATCCTCACCTCCTTCACCGCGGCGGCGCGATAAGCAGCTTGTGCGAGCTCTTTCAGCTCATCATAGCTGAATACACT
The DNA here is from genome assembly GCA_025464425.1 of Methanosarcinales archaeon. Taxonomy (GTDB): domain Archaea; phylum Halobacteriota; class Syntropharchaeia; order Alkanophagales; family Methanospirareceae; genus G60ANME1. The sequence goes on from JAODGV010000019.1 coordinate 3,574, forward strand.
CGATTCCGTCAGCCCGGCATGCGGCGGTATGCGTTCAATCCTGCCCTGCTGAATGATGTAGGGGCAATCAGCAGCGCCGAGATCGCAAAGCTCCTTCACTATCTCTTTCACTTCCGCAGCGCCAACGAGATCCCTGAATACCGTTGTCACCAGTTCTAATTCGATATTTGCATGCAGACAGACTTCAAGGGTCTTACGCACACGTTCACTCGCATCTCTCACTTTCGTCAGGCGTTCGTAAAGGTCACCATTCAGTGGCATCTTGATGTCTAAAAATATCCTGTCAATCTCGGCATGTAGCGATTCCACACGCTCAGGATAGTACCCGTTCGTCTGCACGCCGACCATAAGCCCGCGCCCACGTGCGTATTTCGCAATTGCATCAATCACCTGCGGCTGCATGAATGGCTCACCGCCCGATAGCACCACAGCATCAATGAAATCCTCGCTGGCTCGTATCGCATCCTCTATTACATCCATATCCTTATAATCATCGTCTTCCAGCAGGTTGTAATTCTGACAGTAGATACAGCGTAACGGACATCGCCTCAGGAATATCACCATCGCCGCCTTACCTCGCCAGTCTATGGTGGAGAAATGTATGATACCGCCGAGATTCACTTTCGGTCTTTCCATTTTAAGGATCAGAAGTATTCTCCAACGTGCTCCAGCGCCCTCGCTATCAGTTCCGCAGACTTATCAATGTCTTTCAGGCTCAGTAGTTCAACAGGCGAGTGGATATATCGCGTGGGTACGCCGATCACACCGGTGGGTATACCGCTTCTCGTGAGATGGATCGCAGTGGCATCGGTCGTACCACCTTCAGAAACACTCAACTGATACGGGATATCATATCTGGCTGCCGTGCCCTTCAACCATCGTAGCACAGAAGGTGGCGTTATTATACCACGCCCTGAAGCATCTGTGATTGTGATCACCGGACCCTTATCCAGTTCCACAGTCGTATCCTTCTTCTCTATACCCGGATGCCCGCCCGCTATATCCGTATCAATAGCGAGAGCAACATCGGGATTGAGCTCAAATGCCGACGTACGCGCACCTTTCAAACCCACCTCCTCCTGTACCGTGCCCACAGCATATACTTCAAACTCCGTATTCACCCGCCGCAGCGATTCTATCATCACAGCAACGCCGGAGCGATTATCAAATGCCTTGCACACAACACGGTCATTCACGAGTGATACGAAATGAGCATCAATTGTGATCGGTGTACCGATTCCAATACCAAGCTCTGTCAGCTCCTCTTCGTTTCGGGCACCCACATCTATGAACATATCTTCTATCTTGATCATCTTCTCCCGCTCCTCCTTCTTCATCCTGTGTGGCGGTTTCGAGCCTATTACTCCTGATACTGGCTTACCCCCCTCGGCATGCAGTACCACACGCTGGTTGAGCAGTGTCTGGTCAAACCAGCCACCAATGGGCGTGAAACGTAAGAAACCCTCAGATTCTATGTTCTTCACCATCAGTCCTATCTCATCAAGGTGCGCAGCTATCATAACCGAAGGTTTCTTACCCCCTTTCTTCGCTATCAGGTTGCCCAGCCGGTCGGTTCTGATCTCATCCACATAGCCCTTCAATTCCTCCTCCACTATCACCCTTATCGCACCTTCATAGCCTGAAATCCCGTGCGCCTCCGCTAATCTTGCCAGTAAGTCCTTTATTCCCCTCATCCTCAATCCTCATATATTTATAGGATGGGGGTAAATAAAGAAAGGGAGTATGGGAATCGCACTGTCTGATAGTGAAGCAGAAGCTAAGCCCCCGAATAGCATGGCGGGCATGGCTGTAACAATGCGCATAAAGGAGGGAGGTAGAGCGCGGTATGCGATTGCGGACCATGGACATAGGGGAGATGAGCACCCTTGCCCGAGTCTCTACCTTCTTCCTCGAGTTCTCCGATGTCTTCCGGCAGGCGCCATTAGCGCTACTATTTTGCATGTTTACCGGGCTACTCGCGGGCACTGAGCTGAGCTTCATGCGCGATCTCCTACAACTGCTACCCGAACTCTTGATTCTCATACCCCCCGCTGTTGATATGCGTGGCAATGTCTATTGCGCACTCGTATCACGGCTGGGCACTTCCATGCATCTCGGTCTCTTCTCCCGTAGCCTGAGAAGGGGCAGTGTATTATACCAAAATGCGTATTCTTCTCTTTTACTCACCATCTTCCTCTCCATCATCCTCGGTATCCTCGCCAGGCTGGCTGCAATCTCCTTTGGCATGTCCATGATCTCTGTTTCTGGCTTCATCTTCATCTCTGTTCTCGGCGGTATCATCTCTGGTGTGATCCTGCTTGGTATTTCCATCATCGTCTCCATCATTGGTTATCGCAGGAACTGGGACCTGGATAACATGTCATCACCGATAGTTACCTCTGCCGGCGATCTGATCACCATTCCCTCGTTGTTCTTAGCTGCTGTACTGTTATTACAGCTCGATTCGTTTCACCTGTCTCTATTATCACCTGTAAACGTTACATCGCTATTACTTATCGTTATAGCAGTTATTGGACTCCTGAAAGTCCTCAATTCTGGCGATGAAGTTATAAAACGAATAATAATAGAGAGTATACCCATGCTCACTGTCTGTGGCATTCTCGGCATCATAGCCGGGTCTACGCTGGACACGCAACTGGACAGTCTGATTGCTATTCCTGCGATACTTGTTGTCATTCCTCCTTTCCTCGGTGCGAATAATGCCCTTGGCGGTATATTGAGTGCACGCCT
>JAODGV010000133.1 GCA_025464425.1 Methanosarcinales archaeon
TGCACCTGGAACGGAGAGATGCCCAGTTCGTTGTATTTCTCGAAACTACAGTCCAGCCCGTTCTCTTCGCAATACTTCTTCAATTGTGCCAGAAGCAAATGCAGATGCACCAGCTCTTCTTTCTTCATACTGGTATAACCTATACACTATCTATATTTAAATGTTTATATGCATGTGCATGTGCATGCACCCCACCCCGTGTTCAGACGGTAAAGATGCGGTATTTTATGTGCTCGTCCTTTATCTCATCCTCTATCCGCTTCGCTATTATCCGCTCAGGATGATAAAGCCCCTTAACTCGCTTCGTAAGGTCATCAAAACTGGTGAATTTCCCCTTCTTCCTCTCACCCAGTATCGCCCACATCAGTTTCTTGCCTATACCCGGGAGGAGGTCAAGTGTGTGTAACCGTGTGGTGATCGGTCTCGCATCATTGAAGACATTTATGAATCGCGCCTCATTCTCCTTCACTATATCCTCAATTACATATCTCAGCTCCACCTTCGCCGTCTGCGTTAGATCCTCGTACTTCAACTTCTTCACTACATGGTCTATCACTTCACGCTCACCCTCTCCTATGTACACACGCTCATGAACGGCGGGGATCTTATTCTTCTTCGGCGAGAGCTCCATCAGAACAAATCTCTCCTCCCCTATCGCCTGCACAAGTGGCTTCTTCTGGTACACCGGGCGAGTATTATCAGGATGCCCGTAGGGTAGATAATCGAGGACACGTGCATAGGTCTCGCGTTTCTTATCCTGCCTGCCCGCCCGCCCTCGCTTATCACTCATCCCTTCTCTCCTCTCTGTCTGGCTAAATCAACCCTGCACCAGCTCACCTGTATTTCGCCACACAGTCAAGTATCGCCTCTATGTCCTCTTCAGAGAGCGTAAAATCCTCCTTCGCATATATCGCCCTCACTTCGTTCTTACTGCCGGGCATCAAATTGACGATCTGTACCGCAATCCTCTCATTCATCTTCTCTAAATTCAATAATTCACCTATGAGCGCTCTTGAATCCTCTGCATTGAGCTTGGCGAATTTTGATGTGTGTTCAAGCGCCTTCCTCTGCTCATATCTTATCACCTCCTCCTCGTCTCCCATTTCCTCACCCGCTACGCCGGTATCCGGCTGCTTCATCGCTGCAACTACTCCCCTCAGCAGCTCTTTCGCCTCCGCGAGCGTTAAAATACTCTCATCCACCACCTCTTTTACTATCATCGTTCCACCCTACTCTCACTCCTACATCTTCGTTAACCATAGCAAAATAAAAATCTTTTTATATTTGCTATGCCATCCATCCTTCTATGACGATGCAGGACTATCTGGTACGTGATATAAAGCTTGCAGAAGACGGGGATAGACGAATCGAGTGGGTCAGTGGCAGGATGCCGGTTCTTACCCTTATAAGGGAGCGATACATGCGTGATAAGCCCCTTGCCGGTGAACGAATAATGGCATGTCTCCATGTCACGGTAGAGACCGCGAATCTAATACTGACACTCCGGGCTGGTGGTGCGGATGTTGCATTGACTGCCGCCAATCCCTTATCCACCCAGGATGATATTGCGGCAGCGCTGGCAAACGCGGGCATAAAGACCTATGCATTCCGTGGGGAGACCGAGACTGAATATTATGACTGTATAAAGGAGGCACTCAGGATAGAGCCCACCATCGTGCTCGATGATGGTGGCGATGCTATCACCGCGGTACATGCGGAAGGCAACCCTGAATCGGTGAAGGGTGCATGTGAAGAGACCACAACGGGTGTGATACGGCATCGTGCGAGAGCAAGGGATAACAGGCTATTCTTCCCGGTCATCGCAGTCAACGATGCGGAGACGAAGATGATGTTTGATAACAGGTATGGCACCGGGCAATCAACCCTGCATGGTATAATGAACGCTACAAATATCCTGCTTGCTGGTAAGGTGGTCGTGGTGGCGGGTTATGGCTGGTGTGGACGTGGAGTGACATTGAGGGCAAAAGGGCTCGGGGCTTCGGTGGTCGTGGTGGAAACGAATCCGCGTAAGGCACTGGAAGCGGTTATGGACGGTTACCGTGTGATGCCTATGCGAGAAGCGGCAAAGATTGGCGACCTCTTCATCACGGCTACCGGCGATATATCGGTTATACGGGGTGAACATTTCAGGTTGATGAAAGATGGTGCTATACTTGCCAATACCGGGCACTTCAATGTGGAGATCAACATAGCGGATCTGGAGCAGATGGCGGTGGAGAAGCGGCATATAAAGGATGACGTTGATGAATACCGGCTGGAGGATGGCAGGAAGCTGTATCTGCTATCACAGGGGCGAATAGTGAATCTCACTGCGGCATACGGGCATCCACCGGAGGTGATGGACATGAGCTTCGCGAACCAGGCACTCTGTGCACGATACATCGCCGAGAACCATGAACAACTTGATAATAAGGTGTATTCGGTCCCTGGTGAGATAGATATGGAGGTGGCGAGATTGAAATTGAGCTCGATGAATATAGAGATAGAGGAACTGACGGCGGAGCAGCGTGAATACTTAGAATCCTGGGAGCTGGGTACGTAGCTGTAGTTCCCCTTCGTGCACAATACCGTATATATCCGCACGTGTTGCTCTTCTTACTATACCCTTCACCCAGTTTGTTATGTGCTTCATATTCGGTGTATCAGCACGTATAACCAGCAGATTCGCCTTCTTACCCTCCTCTATCATGCCTGTATCTTCTTCCCTGAGTACTTTCGCGGAATTCCACGTGCACATCTTCAACACCTCATGTTCCTCAAGTCTGAGTAGTTTGGATATGAATTCCATCTCCCTGAAGATGTCCGGTGAATTGAGCATTACGTTATCTGTGCCGGCACCCACAGTCAAGCCAGAATCGAGCATCTGCTCTACCGGTGGCATACCCATACCGGTTACAAGATTGGATCTCAGACAGATAACGGCATTGATACCCCGGTCATACATCTGCCTGAAGTGCCTGCGTGATGCCTTCGTCAGATGCACGAGGAAATCAGGCTCAAGCTCTATTGCATCCTCTATATCCATGGCGTCTCGCTCACCGGCATGGAGTGCGAATAGCTTACCCATGATACGTGCACTCTCTGCCAGGTCTTTGAGCTTATCCCGGTTGTGGTCTGCCGTACTGCTCATTCCTATACCGTCCACGGACTCGAGCAGGTCTTCAATGCCAGCGTCGCCGCCGTCATCATCAGTAACAGCAGGTCTGCCAAGTACCTTCGCCTTCACCTTCGCATTGCTCTCCAACGCCATCTTCAACATATTTACACCCACGAGCCCACCTTCACGAAAATCACAGAACAACTGTGTGCCACAGCCGTACATATCAATGATTGTCTCTTTCATCGCTTCTATCTGTACTTCATGCGGTGTCTGAGCCAGCAACTGCTCTTTTAACCCGCCAGGTCCCACTAACTCTTCCAGTGGCATAGAAATCGGCTCCTTCGCTATGGAATCGCCGATATGTGTGTGCGCATTGACGAACGAAGGGATGATGAAACCCTCCATCACACTATCCACCGTCCTATCCGAGCCGGTCTCTTTTATCCTGCCACCTTCTATAACTATGTAACCAGCTCTATCCTCGAATGCATCACCATAGACGAACTTACCTGAAAGGAGCAGCTCACACACACGCTCTCCACATACCATACTGTATAGTTTTTATCCCGTTATGTTATAGTAATAAGAGAGGAGGTGATGGGTTATGTGTAGTGTTGGAGATATGAGTTTAGACCTGGATATAGAAGAGCTGGAAATGGTGCGGTACAGATGCAGTGATTGCGGGAATAAGTTTGAGGCGATTGGTGAGAAGGTAGTATGCCCTGCCTGCCAGTCGGAGAACGTAGAGAAGATATAATATGATCCGCCTGCGGAACGATGAGCTGCTCATTGTGCATGGCAATAGTGGAACCATAGGCGTTGTGAAAACAGGTATAGGGAGGCAGTTCTTTGTTGATACCCCCGGGGGCGAGTATGTGCTGGCGCTGGACCCTGAAGATATAATCGTCGCTTCGAGTTTCGGTACGGGCGAGCGGATACTGAAAGGGCTGAGGTGCGTTCTGTACATGATTCGGGAACTGAATTCGCCACTGATTGTACTGCCAGCAGACCATCCAGCATCTGCTCGCCTCAAATTCGTGGTATCCGCGGGCAAACGTGTTGTTATAAGCTGTAATATCAAGCCGGGAACACATCCAGAGCAGCATCTGCTATGTGGCATGCCAGAGTTTGAAGGTCTGGAATTACATGCAGTTGAAGGCGGTGTGGAGTTGAAAGGACTCGAAACGGTGAATTTTGAGCATATCAGCTTCGTGTGAGAATGCCACTCAATGCACCGGTGCTCCATCCTATACACAGTATAGAGGAGGCGAACAGCGAGGTAAAGACGTTTGTGTTTCGTGCGGGAGCGATAGCAGGAGAAAGTGAGCCGGGACAGTTCGTTATGGTCTGGAACCCCGGTGTAGATGAAATTCCGGTATCCATTGCAGATGTCAGGGGTGAACATATAGAGCTTGCTATCGCCGATCGGGGTGATTGCACGCATAACCTGCATAATAAGCAGGTGGGCGATCTGATAGGTTTAAGGGGACCTTATGGCAGGGGTTTCCGTATTGATGGCAGCAGGATCTGTATGGTTGGCGGAGGATATGGGACTGCACCGCTATTATTCGCAGCTAAACGAGCGCGCAGGGATGGCAAATTCGTAACGGTGCTCGCAGGTGCACGCAAAGAGTCAGAATTACTGTATGTTGATGAGTTCATGGATGCTGGCTGTGATATGCGAGTGGCGACGGAGGATGGCTCTGCCGGGTTTAAGGGCACTGTGACCGGGTTGCTATCGGCAACGCTTGAGGAGGATGATGAATTTGACCTGGTGCTTGCATGCGGACCGGAACTGATGCTGAAACGAGTATGTGAACTCACGAAACGAGCGGGAATACACACTCAGGTCTCTATTGAGCGAATAGTGAAGTGTGGCTGTGGTGCCTGTGGCTCATGTGATATTGGCGGATACCGGGTCTGTACAGATGGACCGGTATTCGATGCGGCAGAACTGGAAGGCACGGAATTTGGATGCTGGACACGCACGAAGAGCGGCAGGAGAATACCGATACAATCGCAGATTAACGACCTGAGGTCGGTACCTTCTCCTGTGTTCACACCAGACTATGAGCCGATGCTGGAGACTGAGTTATGCGGGATTCGATTCCCCAATCCGATAGCGAATGCCGCGGGTTTTGGAATATCCGGGAAATTGCTTTACCGATACGCAGTAGCAGGTGCGGGTGCGCTCGTGACAAAATCGGTCGGACTGAGAGAGCAGGAGGGGTACCCGAATCCTACATTCTTTGAACTCGCACCACAGACGTATGTGAATGCAATGGGGCTTCCGAATCCGGGCATAACCAATTATGGACTGGAGATAGAGGATGTGAAGCGCGCGAATGTACCATTGATACTGAGTATATTTGGTCGTGGTGTGGAAGAATGCAGGCTGGTGGCGAAGTATGCAACGAAGTATCAGGTGGATATGATAGAGTTCAATGCTTCATGCCCGCATACGGATTTTGTATCCATGGAGAATAATCCCAGGTTGTTAAGGAGCATAATAAAGGCGATTCGTGATATTGTGCATCCCGTGCCCATCGCGGTAAAGCTCTCACCCAATATCGGCGATATCCCCGGACTGGCTATGACACTGGAACGAGCAGGTGCTGATGCGATTACTGTGATCAATACAGTCCTGAGCAGACCCATTGACTCAACACTTGATATCCCGGTTCTCGGTAATCCCACGGGTTATGGCGGTAAATCTGGCAGGGCGCTTACCTCGGGTGGGAAGCAGGTGGTCTTTGAATTATACCGCGAGGTGAAGATACCGATAATTGCGGTTGGTGGCATATTCTCCGCGAAGGACGTGATAGATTATGCAAGAAACGGTGCACGATTGTTTCAGATAGGCAGTGCGCTGGTGACACAGGGTTACGGTATATTCAGAAGAATAAAGAGCGATTTGAATGATTTCCTTGATGCTAATGGTTATAAGAATATATGTGAGCTGGTGGGAGAAGCGCACAGGGATTGATGTGTAGTTGCAACCATTTATCTTCCGGGTTTATTTGATGGCACGCCCTGCCTTGAGCATACGAATGGCGAGCAAAGCCGCGTTCTCTCCATTATCTATACCCACAACCGCCACCGGAACGCCGGAAGGCATCTGTACCATGGAGAGCAGAGCATCTATACCCAGCAGCCTGCCACTCACCGGTACGCCTATAACGGGTTTATCAGTCTTTGCCGCTATCACACCCGGTAACGCAGCAGACAAGCCTGCAATTGCAATTATCACCGCCACTGTATCCTTTATCGTATCAAGATACCTGTCAAGCACTTCTGGCTCGCGATGCGCGGATATCACACGTATCTCATAGGGTACACCATGCCTCTCCAGTACTTCTACTGCCCTGTCTGCCACATTCATGTCGCTCTTCGAGCCCATAATGAGTGCGATTTTAGCTGTGGTCATCCCGCATCTTCTCTTCAATCACACATGTGAACTCTTCAGGGTCCCTTATCTTCTTCAATTCATTCTTCTCCATCAGTACTGTATGCTCCACCTGTACACGCTTTACGCTACCATTAACCACAAATACTGACTGCGTACCCGTAACAGCAGATAAGCTGCTGAGTATCTTCGCTCTTTTTATCACACGCTCTGTGTACTTACTTATACCCGTGAGGATGCGCATTGATTGCGATAGCGATACGGCATTGAAAGGCGCATGCGCGGTTGTGAATATCTCAAAACCTATCTCTTCCATCATGCTCAGTATGTTCCGTTCCAGAACAGAAGTGGCATCGTCTATACCCGATTCTATCATCCCTTCTGGCGCAGGCGTTAATATCTCCAGTGGCTCGATCAGTGCTGTGTCCAGGATCTCCTCGAGCTTCAATGCTATATTTATCGTTGTACTCACGTTACCTTCCTCATATTTGCTCACACTGCGTCTGGAAACGCCTATGTAAGATGCTATATCACCGAGCGATAGCTCCTTCTTCTCCCTCGCTGACCGCATTGACTCACCGTTTATATTCACGTATAATCCCCCACCGGCTGAATATACATAAGGACGCACACCCGCAATGAAGTAATCATAGAGTGTATTGGTGTTTATCGCCGGTATACCATGCCTGTGATAAACGACATCGTCCTCGAGGAAGAAGCTGCCCTTCTTCTCACCCACGACGACAGGAGAAGCGAGCAAAGAGAACGCTGCTCGTTTTATACTCCTCGCTATCTCCTCACTCAAACTGTCTATGTTATAGAGTACCTTTGCCAGCAGGATCAGATCACCTCGCCGCGCAGCCAGATCAAAGCTCCTCGCCCTGCATCTGCTGGATAATATGAAGCCAGCAGCCTTCAGTATCTCTATCACCCGCGTGATCAGTTCGTTCTTCATCGCTACCTCAGCTCTCTACTCCGTTTCGTGGCTTCTATCACTGCGTCCATCATCGCCGCTCGTACCGCACGCGATTCCATTGCATACAAGCCCCTTATCGTCGTGCCACCCGGAGATGCGGTCATCGCTTTTATCGTTCCGGGATCATCGCCCGAAATGACCATTCGTGCCGCACCAAGCGCGGTCTTCGCAGCAATAGTCAGTGCCAGATCTCGTGGTAAACCCTCATACACACCGGCATCCGCCATAGCATCTATAACCTCCGCGAAGAATGCGATACCACTACCACTCAGCCCCGTTATTATATCCATATCACTCTCTTTTACATGATATACAGAGCCAATAGCACTTAAAATTTCATCAGCGAGTGCCTCATCTTCCGCTACAACATTACGACCACCGCATACCGCGGATACCGATTCACCAACTCTCGCACCTATATTGGGCATTACCCGGATCACTCTACCTCCTCCGATGTATCGCTCCAGTTCCACGGTCGTAACACCGGCAGCTACGGATATCAACAGCTTATCACGTATAAGCGGTGCTATCTCTTCTAAAACAGCACCAACATCACCGGGCTTTACTGCCAGTATCACTACATCTGCTTTGCTCGCCAGTTCCTTATTACTATCGCATGGTACCACCCGTGGCTCAGATGCGAACGCATTCAGACTCGCTCGCCTGACATCAGCTATCAGGAACTGCGCATCTTCTCTGGTTGCCAGCAGCCCACGAAGGATGGAGGCACCTATATTCCCGATACCGATTATCCCCACCTTCTTGCCCTTTAACGGTTCGTTCATTCCTTCATGGGGTTTATAAGTACCACGTTATTACCCCTCACGACCACGGATCCGAGTATTCGCTTCCTCTCGCCGTTCTGAAGCTCGTTCACCGCGCTCATATGTAGATTCAGATAATCGTCCACGCTCCTCAGTATACCCTCAAGCACGCTCTTCTCACCCTTCATCTCTATGTGTACCTTCTTCCCTATCATGCTCTGAATCCTTTTATTTGGGAACATACTATTCTTTTTCTATATTTCACTATTTAAAAGGATGCGTCATGATCTGGTGGTTGAGGGCAGTGTAGTAAATCCATGGGCGGTATATAACAACGTCCAGATAGGAATAGATGGCGCGTTCATAACAGAGATAAAGAAGCAGGGCTTGAAGGGTGAGACCACACTAAAAACACCACACTGTCTGATATTCCCAGGCTTTATTGACCTGCATGCGCATCTGAGGGAGGACAGTAGCGGTAGATGGAATTACAAGGAAGATTTCAGGTCTGGTACCGATGCCGCCATTCATGGTGGTGTAACCACCGTTGCGGACATGCCAAATACACCGCTACCAGGTATAAACGCCATGCGATTGCGCGCCAGGAAAGAGCTTGCTCGGCAGAAAGCCAGGGTTGACATAGTCTTCTATGGTCTGGTTACCGATTCCAACCTGAAAGAGGTGGCAGATATGGGTAAAGAAGCGATAGGCTACAAGATCTTCCTCAGTGATTCATTACGCATAAGTACTGAGCGGTTACCAGAGGCGATCAGAGCGGTTGGATCCAGACCACTTGTGGTACATTGTGAGGATCAGGCACTCATAGATAGTATAGCGAGGGAACCAGGCTCACCGGCGGATTCATGGCTGCGCCGACCCGCTCAGGCTGAGTTAATAGCGATAAGAAGAGTTCTTGCCTGTGCCTGTTCTCGCACGATCAACATAGCTCACATCTC
>JAODGV010000134.1 GCA_025464425.1 Methanosarcinales archaeon
CATAGACCCTGGTGATACCGATAGTGAACCCGCTTGGATTGTTCTTATCAGGGATACGCCCTATAAATACATATTTGCCCACCTCCAGGCGCTCTATCTCCTCATCGGTTAACGTGCCATAGGGTAAAGCCTTTAATGCACCATTCAAATTCACAATTGCACCCTCTTCAAGCTTCTCTACCACGAATCCGCAATCCAAGGGTGGCGACCTCGATTTAGAAACGAGCCTCTCAAGGTCCTCCTTGTACGCCTCCGTCTCCTCGTACTTACGCCTCAGCCGCCGGTACTCGCTCTCCAGCCGCTCATACTCGTATCTTGGAATATAATCCTCCCTCTCCATACTAACCCCATTTATCCTTTATGTTATGGATTTATAAAAAAGAATCGTCCTCTTACACTTTTATATAATTATATTATTTATATATAGACATAAAGAGGGCAAAGATATGAAAGAAGAGAAGCGAAAGATTCAATTGACCGGCGGTTCCACATTCACGATCTCGCTGCCCATAAAATGGGCGAGGGATGCCGGTCTGAAGCAGGGTGACGAGCTCATCCTTATTCAGCGCGGTGATAAATCGCTCCAGATTACACCTGTGAAGGCAAAGAAGCCACAACTGAATTGTGCAGAGTTTACTCTCTTAGAGCATGAGGATTTCGAGGGTAACTTCCGGTTCCTCATTGCTTATTACCTCGTTGGCTATGACGTGGTGAGGCTCATGTCTCCCGGTGGATTCAGTGCAGAGGAGCGGAAATGGATAAAGGATGAAGTGAGGAGACGATTGATCGGTATGGAAGTTGTAGGTGAGTCAGCACATGAGATAATATTGAAGAGCTTCCTTAAGTATGAAGATTTTACACTACAGGATGCTATTCGGAGTATGTCAAAGATAATTGCCTCGATGCTCGGTGATGCGATCTCCTCGATCCGTAAGAAGGACATCAATCTCGCAGAAGACATAGTGGAGCGTGACGATGAGATAGACAGGTTCTATCTACTCATTGTACGGCAGCTTAAAGCGGCAATGAGTGATCCTGAACTGGCGGAGAAGATAGGTGTGGATCGACGCCGGGAGAGCCTTGGATACAGGATAATAGTGAAGAGTATGGAGCGTATAGGAGATCATGTGGAGAATATAGCAAAGAACTCGACGAAGGTGATGGTACCGGATGATAACATAAAACGCATAGAACGTATTGGCTACAGTATAAGAGAGCTCTTCGAGAAGACACTGGATGCACTGGCTGGTATGGACATAAACAAAGCGAACGAGGTGATAAAAGATGCAAAAAGATTGAGCGAGACGTCAGAGGCGTTAAGTGAGCGTCTGATAAGTGAAGAACATGGTGATATTGATAAGGTTCATGCACTCTCTGTGTTGCAGAGTCTGGAGCGTATAGGGAAATACTGTGAGGATATAGCGGAAGTGACGATAAATATGGGTATAAGAGGCGCAGAAGAGTGAATCAGGCATGAGCAAAGCCAGAAAGGGATAGATATGGGGCATCTGTATTTCGGCGGTGTGGATGTGGTTGACTTAGCGGCAGAGTATGGCACTCCGCTCTACATAACGGACGAGAACAGGCTGATTGCGAATTTCAGGCGTTACAGAACTGCATTTGATGGCTATTATGATACTGATATCTACTATGCGGTGAAGGCGAACGGCAATCTGGCGATACTGACGCTACTGGCACGAGAAGGTGCGGGTGCCGATGTATTCTCAACAGGTGAGCTCCATCTGGCGAAGCTGGCGGGCATAAAAACCGATAAGATACTGTTTAACGGCAATTCCAAGAGTGATGAGGACTTAATCGCGGCGGTGGAATCCGGAGTGAAAGTCTCGGTGGATTCCTCAGACGAGTTGAATGCACTGGCATCGGTCTCTGAACAGCTCGGCGAAGAAGTGGAGATCGCCATACGTGTGAATCCAGATGTCTCGCCAGATGTGAATCCCAAAATAGCCACCGGGCTGAAGGAATCGAAGTTTGGTATCCCCCACACAGAGGTGGTAGAGCTATGCAGAGCAGCAAATACTGTGCGAAACATATCGCTTGTGGGCTTACATTGCCATATCGGTTCGCAGATACTGGATGTAAGCGTCTTCAGCGAGGCGGCGGAGAAGATGCTGGAACTCGTTACGAGCCTGCATGAGGTCGGCATAGAGCTCGAATTCGTGGATCTCGGTGGTGGGCTTGGTATAGCATACCGACCCGGAGAGATAGCGCCTACGCCCGCTGAGCTTCGAGATGCTATTTTACCTGTATTTGAACGTGCGGAGATAGCACCCCATAAATTGATACTGGAGCCCGGCAGGTCTATTGTGGGATCCGCATCCATACTTGTGAGCCGTGTAAATGCGGTTAAGCACGCATACAGGAATTTTGTGGCGATAGATGCGGGCTTCAATCTGCTGATAAGACCCGCAATGTACGATGCATACCATGAGGTGGTGGTAGCAAATCGGTATAACGAGCCGGGTTCTGGATTATACACCGTGGTTGGACCGATATGTGAATCAGGAGATATAATTGCCCGTGACAGGATACTGCCCGAGGTGAGGAGGGGCGATCTGATCGCGATATTTGATACCGGTGCTTATGGATTCTCCATGAGTTCACAGTATAATGGGCGCCCGAGATGTGCGGAGGTGCTGGTCAAGGATGGGCATGTTGATCTGATAAGGGAAAGAGAGAGCTTTGATGATATTATACGTAACCAGAAGCTCCCGCAGAGGTTGATGCACCAGGCATGAGGATAGGTATTCTCGGTCCCGCAGGGACGTTCTCGGAGATGGCAGCTTTGAAATGGTTAAGTGGGAGGAAGGCTGAGCTGCGATACTATGATACCATAGTGGAAGTATCGGAGGGTATATTGAACGATGAGGTGGATTATGGTATAGTACCGATAGAGAACTCACTGGAGGGCTCCGTTGGCGAGACTCTGGATATCCTCGCGGGAGATAACGCGGAAGCAGGGATGCAGATGGTGGGTGAGATTCTGGTACCGATAAAGATATGCTTGCTGGCTTCGAGCTACGATTTTGACAGGATCAGGAAAGTGGTCTTTAAATGGAAATACAGACGGTG
>JAODGV010000135.1 GCA_025464425.1 Methanosarcinales archaeon
CGGTTGCCATAAATGTGAGGAGGCATGTCCCGAAGGAGCAATAACAGTGGTGGACCGGAAATCGAACATCGATTATAATCGCTGCGACCTCTGCGGTGCCTGTGACCGGGTTTGCCAGACAGAGGCATTGAAATTGAAGAACCCACAGCCGCCCGTTGTACCGGAGCTGAGCGGTATTTTTTACATTGAATTGAAAGCGCTTAAATACGAGCTTAAGACGTTACGGCGAGAACTGCGCGGATGAGCAAAATCACTGAAATAGATACCGCATCAGATCCTTCCGGTACGAATTGAGCCGCAACGGGCTCTTACTCGCTGATATTTCGTCAAAAGTGGCACCACTGTGGCTACGGCTACGTGAGTCGTAGATGCCAAATGGAACTGGCTCTCTGGTGTGTACCTTCAGGGCTGTGGGCGTGTAATGGTCTGGTAATGCTAATACCTTATAGTCAGCATATTCAGATTCCAGCCCTCTGAGTATTTTACCAACCACGAGCCGATCGAAGTTTTCTATCGCCTTTACCTTCTGCTCGATGTCTCCACTGTGTGCCGCTTCATCCGGCGCCTCAACATGCACAAGTACAAGATCGCGCTGCTCAAGGCTCCGTAACGCGTATTCTGCCTTACCCTCGTAGTTCGTATCTATATAGCCTGTGGCACCGGGCACATCTATTACATCCATACCCACACATCTCGCCACACCCTTGACCAGATATACGCCCGATATCATTGCCCCGGTTACACCGTACACATCTTTGAACTCTGGCATTACCGGTTTCCTGCCACCGCTCCATAACCACACCATATTCGCCTTGTTCTTATTCTGAGCCGCTCTTCGCTCGTTCGCTATGTGATGATCGAGTATCTGTCGCGATCTGAGTATTATATCCCGCAATAATCGGCTCTCAGGCAATTTCGCACCGACATCTTCACCAATGATTTCGTGTGGCGGTGCACCGCCCTTCACATCCTCTCCAGCCTTAAGAACCATTATGTTCCGATAGCTGACACCGGGATAGAACCTTACACCCCAGGACTTAAATGCCAGATTGAGTGATTCTATAAGCTCCTTCGCATCTGCATCTGAGATATGCCCGCCACTGTAATCCACGATTTTACCGCCCGACTCCGTTATGAGGTTACACCTGAATGCAATGTCCGTGTCATCGAGTGGTATATTCATCCCGATCGCTTCCAGCGGTCCTCGCCCTGTATAATAGCGCGCGGGATCATAACCGAGTATAGATAGTGTGGCGATATCGCTACCTGCATCCATATCGGGCGGTATCGTCCTTACCAGCCCACAGATACCTTCGCCCGTAATGAAATCGAGATTTGGCGTACATGCGATTTGTAAAGCGGTTCTGCCACCATATTCAGGTATGGGGTAATCTGCCATACCATCCCCGATCAAAATCACATATTTCATTCCTGCTTGCGTCTATCTGATTATATTTACTTATTTTTATCGCAATATATTAAGTAGGAGAATGGAGACGGAAATACCGCTGCGGGATATAATGGTGCGCGAGGTGGTGACTGGCGGTGAAGATATGAACGTGAGAGAGGCGGCGAGGCTGATGAGGAAGTACGATGTGGACAGTATAGTCGTGGTCAATGATGGTGGTCAGCCGGTTGGCATAGTAACACAGAGCGATATAATCAACGAACTGGCGAAACGTGACACAACGCCGAGCGCGTTGAAATTGAAGGAAGTGATGACCACACCACTGATAACCGGCTCGCCAAATGACCGACTTTTTGATACCGCGAAGAAGATGGCGGCGAAGAGGATAGGGAAGTTACCGATAATAGAGGATGGTAAACTGGTGGGCATTGTAGCCGATGTGGATATACTCGCAGTTTCTTCGCAGATGAATTCAATTCTGACTGATTTGATTGAGATGCATGTGGAGCGTGATATATTGACACAGGAGAGTGAAGGAATCGGGCAGGGTATATGTGAGAAATGTGGCTGCTTCTCCAATGACCTGGTGATGAAAGACGGATTGATGGTATGCGAGAGCTGCAAAGAGGAGCTTGAGTTAGAAGAGGAAGAATAGATACACGGACTCAGCTCAGTCCCTTATCCCTGCTTTCGTGACTGTAAAGACAGCTTCCGCTTCTGGCAGGTTTGGCGAATCAACCAGTCTTGCTATCCTTTTCTCTCCTTTGGATTTACGAAGATAAATCCTGAATGTTGCGGTATGCCCGACTATATGCCCACCGATAGGTCTCGTGGGGTCGCCGAAGAACGCATCAGGTCTCACCTGCACCTGGTTCGTTATCATCACCGCTGCATTATTCAGGTCACCAAACCTGAGAGCGTCATGGAGGTGCTTGTTTATCTTCTGCTGCCGGTCTGAGAGCGTACCTCTGCCAACATATTCGCTCCTGAAATGAGCAGTAGCGGAGTCTATTATCAATAATCTGACAGGTTTATCGGTATCCCGGAGCTCGTCCGCAAGCTCTTTCGCCTTCTCCACAAGGAGTATCTGATGATTCGAGTTGTAAGCCCGTGCAACATGTATGTTCTTCAATACTTCACGGTAATCAAGCCCGAGACCCTCTGCCATATCCTTTATCCGCTCAGGTCTGAAAGTGTTCTCGGTATCGATCATAATGGCGGAACCGTCCAGCCCGCCTTCCTCCGGCGGTAACTGGACATTTACAACAAGCTGATGTGCTATCTGCGTCTTACCGCTACCGAACTCGCCGTAGAACTCTGTCATTGCACAGGTCTCAAGTCCACCACCAAGCAGCCCATCCAGTGATTTAGAGCCCGTGGTCAGCTTGCCTATATTCTCCCTCCGCTCCAGTATCTTCTCCCCGGTCTCGAACCCCCCTATGTCCGCAGCCTCGCGTGCTGCATTTATTATCTTCGCAGCTGTTGCTTCCCCTATCTCCACAGTAGCAACCAGCTCTGCGGGAGATGCCACCGCTATCGCCTCCAGAGTGGTTAAGCCCGCTTCACGCAACTTCTCCGCTATTGCAGGTCCGACTCCTGGTAGATCCTCCAGCTCCACTATCCTATCCTCCACATTAAATTTTGTAACTTATCGGTTATAAATCATAATCAAGACAATTAAAAAAGTATGGTAGATCCTTATGAAATAGTAACTATTTAAGGTTTTGTGTGTGAACGCGGATAAAATAATCATTTATATTCCGGTGATGCAAAATGGGTAGTGATGAACGGTGAAGAGTTGCTCCTCATGATTCCGGGACCTGTGCCGGTATTGCCTCGCATACGCAAGGCTATGTCACGACCGATGATATACCATCGTGGTAATGAGTTCGGGGAGCTGTACAGGGAGATAGTGGATTGGTTGAAGCTGATATTTCAGACAAATAGCGACGTGTTTGTTCTGAGTGGCTCAGGCACATGTGCGATGGAAGCGGCAGTGGGTAATCTCCTCCGTGCTGATACACCTGTTGTATGTATAGTGAATGGCAAATTTGGTGAGCGTTTAGCGGAGATAGGGCGCAGATACAGCGCTAATGTGCGTACTGTCGAGTTCGAGTGGGGGAGTGCAATCGAGCTCGAAGCGGTGAAGGCGGCGATGGATGAGACCCAACCCGGAGTCGTTACAATGGTCCATAACGAGACCTCAACAGGGATACTCAATCCAGCAGAGGCTATTGCAAAACTCGCACGTGAGTACGATGCGCTCTTCGTGCTGGACTGCATCACCTCGATAGGTGGCTACGATGTGCCGATAGACCGGTGGGGTGTGGATATTGCCATTACAGGCTCGCAGAAATGTCTCGGGGCACCACCCGGGATGTCCGCAATATCGGTCAGCAGCAGGGCATGGGCGATGATGGATAATAATAGCAACAGGAGACCGTATTATATGGACCTCATCGCATATAGAGATAGTTTTGATAAGCTTCAGACACCCTACACGCCCGCTTTACCACTGTTCTTCGCACTGCATGAAGCGCTGGAAGTGATAATGGAAGAGGGCATGGCAAGACGGGTAGAACGGCATCAAAGGCTGGCTGATACTGTCCGTGATGCGATTAACGCTATGGGCTTGAGTTTATTCCCGAGATTGAACGAAATTAGCGCATATTCAAATACGGTCACCGCGGTAAGTGTGCCTGATTGGCTCGATGATGCGAGTCTGAGAGCCGGTATGATGGCACGGGGTGTGGTGGTTGCGGGTGGTCAGGGCAGGCTGAAGGGCAGGATATTCAGGATAGCAACGATGGGCAACATAACAGAGCGGGAGGTATCAAGAACAATACAGGCACTGGAGAGTACACTTAAAGAGGCTGAACGATGAAGAAAGAACTGAAGGTAGTACCGATAAAGGATGGTACGGTAATTGACCACATCACCGGTGGGCAGGCACTGAACGTGCTCCGTATACTGGGCATCAATGCGAAGACAGATGCGGTTGTCAGCGTTGTTATGAACGTAAGGAGTGAAAAGATGGGCAGGAAAGACATAGTGAAGGTAGAAGATAGGGAATTGAAGCCCGAGGAGGTGGATAAAATCGCACTTATCGCACCAAATGCCACTATAAACATAATACGCAACTTTGAAGTGGTGGAAAAGCATAAGGTGTACCTGCCGGAGGTGATAGAGGGGATAATGAGATGTTCTAACCCGAATTGTATATCCAATTCAGAACGTGAGCCTGTGATACCAAAATTTATGACAATAAGCGTGGACCCACCGCGATTCCGATGCTTCTACTGTGAACGGATAATAGAGGACGTCTCAGGTTATATATAAGGGGCAGTAGGGTAGCCAGGTCATCCTCGTGGCTTTGGGAGCCATGGACCCCAGTTCGAATCTGGGCTGCCCCATCATCTTGCTGACAAAAAAACCGCTACTTATTTATGCCCGGATGACCGAAAAGAAGAGATGTGAAGAGAGATGGTTAAGAAGGTTGTTATTGTGGGTGGTGGTATTGCTGGTATCTATGTCCTGAGAAACCTGCTTGCG
>JAODGV010000136.1 GCA_025464425.1 Methanosarcinales archaeon
TCGTCACGCACAACCGCACTGCCGACAACACCTGCATAAAGCACTTCAAACGGCAAACCCATGACAAATCGCTTTATCTCCTCAAAAACTTCGCTTTTCATCATGTTATGTCGGATTTTGTCAGGTTGACCTTCTTTCCCTTTCTGCCTTGTTTTTCATCATACTCTTATTCACTTTCTCCTTTAAAATAGCCCGGAGGTATATTAAAAATAAGCTGGTTATGAAACTCTACGCTTATGATGCGGGTCAATGTGACCCGAAGAGATGCACAGCGCGGAAATTAGCTCGTGCTGGGTTGATAGAATCGGTCAATGCGATACGAAGGATACCCTATGGGACGATTCTGCTGATACCCATTGCAGATAAGGCGCTTTCACCTCGTGATAGGGACGCAAAGAGTATAACCGTCTTCGACTGCTCCTGGAATAAGCTAACCGATTTTGAAGCGATAATAATGGGCTTGAAGCGTAAGAAGCGTGCTTTACCCTATCTCATCGCATCAAATCCGACGAACTATGGCAGACCTTTCATACTCAGTTCCGCAGAAGCATTTGCCGCTGCCCTGTTCATACTCGGTGAACAGGAGCAATCAAAGGCGATAATGAGCAGATTCAAGTGGGGTGCGGAATTTCTGAGATTGAATGAGGAGATGCTGCTCGCATATTCCCGTGCTAAGGACAGCAGGGAGGTGGTGGAGCTACAGAGCAGGTTTATGAATCGCTCACAGCGTCCCCCACGGCTATGAGTTTATCGTATATCGCACGTACAGCAACAACCGCTTTTGAATCTTCAGGCAGTTCCAGCAGAGGCTTACCCTCAAGATCAAATGCTCGTATATTCTCGTCCTCGGGCACCATCCCTATCAGTGTGAGTCCACTTGCTTTTACCATATCATCAAGCATCGGTATCACTTTATCCGTAACCTTGTTCAATACGAGCAGTATCTGCCCGAAATTGATATGCAAATCGGCGGCGAGGTACGCTATCGCAGCAGCAGTGTCTATGCCTCGTCTCGTTGCATCGCTTACTACAAGCATGGTATCCACGTCCTGCGTTGTTCTCCGGCTGAGATGCTCCAGACCCGCCTCGCAATCTATGAGGATGGTGGAATAGCGCGATGATAACCTGTCAATGAAATGACGCAGCATATCATTTATGAGGCAGTAGCAGCCTGGTCCCTCTGACCTCCCCATTGCAAGTAACGAGAATCGCGGTGTCTTCACTGTTATCTCGTCTATCCTGTACTCGATCAGCATATCCGTGGGCATACTCTCAGAGAAGAAGACACTGCTCGGTGATGCTATCTCCTCTCGCACATCACCTATCGTTCGCGTAACCTTAACTCCGAGTGTGGCAGGCAACGAAGTTGCCGGGTCCGCATCTATCACAAGCACCCGTTCGCCATCCTCTGCAAGAAACCGCAGCAATAATGATGTTATGACGGTCTTACCCGTACCGCCCTTACCCGCCACTGCGATGATCTTCGCTCTCCTGTCGCCCGGTATATCGCTCATCATCTACTTCAGCCCCCTGATTAGCTATTTCTTCTGCTGAATAGTTATTATCATTGATGATGAAATGGTAGAAGAAAAACGGAAAGAGGAAGAGGTGGCAAGAGCAGTCCGTGAAGCAGTGGTAAAAGCGGCGGAACTGGGTGAAGACGTGAAGGAGAAGATACAAGGTATCACAAAGGACGCGGTTGAACATGCGCTGAAGGGTGTGGAAACAACACGGGAACTCGTGGAAGCCACGTCAAAAGGTGCCATAAGAGGGGCGATAGAAGGCGCCCGCACGCTAAAGCTGGAAGCCAGCGACATCACGGCAGGAGCTACGAGGGGTATACTCGAAGGTATACGGGATACGAGCACAAAAGCTGCGGATATGATTGAATACGCGACTGATGCCACCCTGGATGTTGTTAAAGAAATGGGGGACAGAGCGATAGAAGCAGTGAGAGGCGGTATAAAAAGCTTCTTCGAGACGTTTAAAGAAGTTATAGAAAAGAAGAGGTGACCCCGGACAGCGAGAAGTGGACGGAGAAGTACAGACCAGAGCGCCTGGCTGAGGTGGTAGGTAATGAGAAGGCGGTGGCTGAGTTACGGGCATGGGCTGCAAGCATTGCCAGCCCGGGGATGAAGAAGGCGGTCATCCTGCACGGACCACCCGGCTGTGGTAAGACCTCCGCGGCTTATGCCCTCGCTTCTGAGATGGATTGGGAGGTTATAGAGCTGAATGCCTCAGACCAGCGAAACGAAGCGATAATAAAGAGCATTGTCGGTCGCGCATCACGCAGTAGCACATTCAGTCGAAAGACGAGACTGATCATACTGGACGAGGCGGACAATCTCCATGGTAAGGAAGATCGTGGTGGAACGAGAGCGATAACAGAGATAGTGAAGAGTAGTGCACAGCCTGTTGTACTCATTGCAAATGATCTGTACAGGTTAGGTAAGGCATTACAGCGTAACTGCAAAGTGATTCGTTTCCAAAGGCTGAGACCAGAACGGATCTTACGTGTGCTGCGAGAAATCAGTATCCAGGAGGGCATAGAGATAGATGAGCGTGTGCTGCGTATCCTTGCATATAATGCGAATGGCGATTTGAGGTCTGCGATAAACGACCTGCAAGCACTCTCCATATCGTCAGAGCGTATATACGAGGAGGACATAGTTACAGGCGCACGTGACATTGAACTGAGCATATTCGACGTTCTGAAGAAGATATATACACCGGGGACGGACCCGCAGGATGCCATCACTTCTCTTTATTCGCTCGATAAGACGCCGGAGGAGATTATCAACTGGATATACGAGAACCTGCCAGGCGAGCAGATGGACCTGCATGATCTGTTGCATGCACTCCGTTACCTCGGTAGGGCGGATATATTCCTGGGCAGGACACGAACCAGAGAGAACTTCAAGTTCTGGCGTTATGCTTCCAGCATCATGGCATCTGGCGTGTCCTCAACCATCCGTCACCGTTATTTCAGATTCAGATCGCCATGGCAACGTGGCGGCTCTGAGCCCGTAATGGACGATATAGCGCGTAAAATAAGCGAGTATTGCAAAGTATCGCGGAGTTATGCGAGGTATTATATCGTCCCGTTCATCCGATTACTCTTCAGAGATAACGCTAAAGCGGTAATGCTGACAAGATCATTACAGCTGGATATACCACAAATAGCATTCCTGACGGGCGGTGATGCGAAAATAGCAGAGGAGATCCATAAAGCTTCGTTTACGGCGGAACCCGAGAAGGTAACAAAGCCACCCATGACGGTAGAAGTAGAAACGCCGTCGCGACCAGAAGATAGAAGTAGCAAACAGAGCTCGTTAACCGATTTCTTATCATAATAGAATCG
>JAODGV010000137.1 GCA_025464425.1 Methanosarcinales archaeon
GTGATATCACGGTCATCGGTAAGAGCGCGTGACCCATACGCAAGTGCTATACTGTCCGATATAATAGGCATCTATGCACGGTTGTAAATGCCCCAGCCGGGAATCGAACCCGGATCATGGGCTCCGCAGGCCCACAGGATATCCATTACCACACTGGGGCTCACTCATCATATAATAAAAAAATATATTCCTCTTTACGGATAAATAGGTAGGCGGGTGAAGCGAAATTGCAACTGCTGTTCATACATTCGGATTTCATAGAGTATGAAGCGAAGGAGAAGACGGAAGTAGCGGAAGAGATAAAGGAGCGAACCGAGCGTGTGGAAGAAGCACTTGTGGTCTTCATTGCGGTGGAGCGTGATGACGAACGTGACAGGGGCTATGTGGTTGATAATGCGGTGCACGAGATTATATCAATTGCGAATCGAGTAAATGCCGACCGTGTGGTTCTGTATCCATATGCACATCTGAGTGCTGAGCTGGCTCCGCCTGATGTCAGTCGTGAGATACTGAAAACGCTGGCGGATGCGTTACGTACACATGGTGTGGAAGTGAAGAGAGCGCCTTTTGGATGGTATAAAGCGTTTACACTGCGCTGTAAAGGGCATCCACTATCCGAACTATCGCGCAGAATAAGAGCGGAAGCGGCGGGTAAGCGCGAATCCATGGCGCTGGAAGCCGAAGAGAAGGCGGTATCAACGTTCTTCTTCATGACAGATCAGGGCGAGCTCATTTCACCGTCCGATTTCGTGTTTGACGAATCAACCGAGAATCTGCGTAAGTTCTACATTTATGAGAGTGAGAGGCGGCGGGAGGTGGATAAGATACCACCGCATGTGGAGCTGATGAGGCGTTTAGAGATCGCGGATTATGAACCCTCCTCTGATCCCGGGAACATGCGGTTTTATCCACGTGGTGAACTGATAAAGCGGTTGATAGAGGATTACGTCCGTGATGCGGTAGCGAATTACGGCGCTGCCGAGGTGGAGACGCCTCTGATGTACAGTATGAAGCATCCATCGCTGAAGGATTATATTGAGCGTTTCCCTGCACGGCAGTATTCACTGCTGGGCAAAGACGAGAGACCGGATCTGTTCTTACGATTCTCAGCCTGCTTCGGGCAGTTCCTCATGAGCAGGGATATGAGTATATCATACAGGAACCTGCCATTGAAGCTGTTTGAGCTCGCATATTCGTTCAGGAAGGAGAAGCGTGGCGAACTCGTGGGGCTCCGTCGCCTCCGTAAGTTCACAATGCCGGATATGCATACGCTATGCCGTGATATGACGGAGGCGGTGAAGGAGTTCAAACAGCAGTACGAGTTATGTATGCGTGTGCTCTCGGACATCGGTTTCTCCACGGATGATTACGAGGTGGCGATAAGGTTCACACGTGATTTCTATGATGCACATCGGGAGTTCATAACCGAGCTCGTGAAGATCGCAGGTAAGCCTGTACTGGTAGAGATGTGGGATCAGCGGTTCTTCTATTTCGTGCTGAAGTTCGAGTTCAACTTCGTGGATGCACTGGGTAAAGCGTCAGCACTCTCCACGGTACAGATTGACGTGGAGAATGCAGCACGGTATGGCATAAAATATGTGGATGCAGGAGGCGAGGAGAAAGAGCCAGTGATACTCCATTGCTCACCGAGCGGCGCGATCGAGCGGTGCATGTATGCGTTACTGGAGAAGGCGTACATGGTAAAAGAGAAGGGGCAGCCACCAATGCTACCACTGTGGCTTTCACCCACCCAACTGCGATTGATACCGGTTGCCGGGCGGCACAATGAATACATCAATATGCTGTTGCCCGCACTTTCGGGTATAAGGGTGGATGTGGACGATCGTGATGAGACGGTCTCGAAGAAGATACGGGATGCTGGTCGCGAGTGGATACCGTACGTGGGTGTTGTAGGCGATAAGGAAATTGAACGTAAAACAGTGAATGTGAGTGTAAGAGCGACTGGACGGACGGAGGAGATGAGTGTTGATGACCTGAGACGTAAGATCGAGGATGGCATAAAGAATAAGCCATATAAGATGCTGCCTCTGCCGATCAGGCTATCCGAACGTGTGCGATTCACAGGCTGAGAGGATTAGCGAATTGGTTCTCGTTTTCTGGATACCATAAGAAGGAATATAATGATGAATAAATCCACTCAGAACCCATAGCAGTTAACACCGATGAATCTCTTACGATACGCCTCTAATAGCGGTGTGAGCGTTCTATGCGGTGGTTTCACATGTTTCAACCGCTCCTCAAGCTCAGCATCGCTCAAATCCACGTTTAAACTCCTGCCCGGTATGTCTATCTCGATTATATCACCATCCTCCACTGCACCGATCGCACCACCATTGTACGCTTCCATCTCTACATGCCCGATACAGGGACCGGTAGTGGCACCGGAGAATCTGCCATCGGTGATCAGAGCAACGTGCTTATAGCCCGCGCCCTTTATCGCATCGGTCGGTGTGAGCATCTCGGGCATACCCGGAGCACCTGCGGGACCCTGAAACGGCAGCACAACCACGTCACCCTCCTCTATCTTCTTAGCCGCTATCGCATCTAATAGCTCTCGCTCGCTCATGAACACCTTCGCAGGTCCCGAATGAACCATCATATCCTCTGATACCGCAGTCTGCTTCACTATCGCGCTATTTGCAAGATTACCCCGCAGTACAGCTATACCACCTTCAGGTGAATAAGGGTCATCCAGGCTCCTGATTACTGTTTCATCCTTAATCTCTCCTTCTTCTGCTATCTCCTTTATCGTCATACCGGTTACAGTTGGCGAATCCCGGAGCATCGGACGCAACCGGTGGAGAACAGCGGGAATACCACCCGCAGAATCTAAATCCGCCATTTCGTGCACGCCCGCGGGTATCAACCTGCAGATATTCGGCGTTTCCCGTGAGATCGAATCGAACAGTCCGACATCGAGCGTGATGCCCGCTTCTTTTGCTATTGCCGGTATATGCAACACGGCATTTGTGGAACCACCGAGCGCCATGTCCACCATTATAGCGTTCTCGAATGCATTTCTGGTCATTATATCGCGCGGTTTGATCTCTTCCCTGACCAGTTCGACGATACGTCTGCCGGTTTCATACGCCTGCCGTCTCTTATCAGGGTCTATCGCGAGTGTTGTTGCGCACCCTGATAGTGACATGCCCAGCACCTCAGTGACAGCAGCCATGGTATTGGCGGTATAAAGTCCGACACAGGAGCCCGCGCCACATGCCATTACAGGCAGCATGGCTCTCGCATCTTCCTCACTCAACAGCCCGCCTTTCACTTCACCAACGATACGGAACCCTTCTATTGGGTGATGCTTCCTGCCCTCAAGCACGTTCGCTTTCATTGGTCCACCGGTGAGTATGATAGCGGGCAAGTTTAGCCGGGCGGCAGCCATGAGCATCCCGGGCGTGATTTTATCGCAGTTGGTTACACCAACCCAGCCATCAAGTGAGTGCGATAGTACCATTATCTCGATGTTATCTGCGATATGCTCCCTGCTCGGTAGAGATAGCCGCATCTCCACATACATCGCTATACCGTCACAGACGCCGGGCACACCCCATACAAACGGCACACCGCCTGCATCCCGTACACCCCGCACAACCTCTTCCGTCAGCTCATTCAGGTGGATATGCCCGGGTATGATGTTATTATAGCTATTGGCGATACCAATGAACGGTTTATCCGACTCGAAATCCGAGCGAGCCACACCCGCGGACATCAACAATGCCCGGTGCGGTAAAGTCTCTATATCCCGTTTCAATATATCGGAACGCATATTGCCTCTTGACTTACCTTTTGCGCCTGTATGTATTAAATCTTTCCATTCCTGTATTAAATCTTTCCATTC
>JAODGV010000138.1 GCA_025464425.1 Methanosarcinales archaeon
AGCGCGTGCCACCGCGGACACCCGCGTTATGTTCCACCTGATATCGTGTCATGCTCTCATTGAAATCGGGCGAGTTCCTGTATAATTCTATCACCTCCTCTACTGAGAGTCCAGCATTGAGAAGAAAGGCAGTAACGGCGAATCGCGCGCTATGTGGGATATTCACACCCGCCTCCAGATTGCGGAGGATGGTTTTTATACATGGTGGGAACGAATCGGGCTCGCCACCAGAAGGTGCACGGAACTCATCCGTTTTCGTGCGCCTGAGCACCAGTTCCTGCTTTATCTGCTCTATATGCGCTCGCAACGAATTGCATATCTCTTCAGGCACGTCCAGTGGTAAACCCTTCATCACGCGTTCATATATGGCTTCCTGGAGAAGCCGCACAAATTCGCTCACGTTGAGCTTCACTTTACCCTGAACAAGGCTACGATTCACCAGTTTCCATCTCTTATCCCTGAGATTGAGGGTCAATCGGAGATAATCTGTGAAAGGCAGGAGAACATACCCGGATGATATCTCGGCATGGATATCGAGGTCCACAGCCAGTTTATAAAGGATATCTATACCATGATGCAGGTCTTCCATTATACGCCTGTATGCGCCTTTTGCCTCCGCGAGTGCATATCTGCGGACGAGGTAAGGGTCACGGATGCATGATACGAGGATACGTGCGAAAGGATAAGATAGCAGTTCCATCTGCGCCTGCAACTCATCCGTTATAACGGATCTCTCTACGCAACCGGTTCTTATGGCTTCTATCACACGCTCCCGGGCTCTTATCCTGGCGGGAACCGAGCTGATTAGATGATCGAGAGTGAGTCCCGACTCTTTTACATATTCAGATGCCACGGGCAGGAACGGATAAAGGCAGAGGTATGAATAACGTCCATGCATGTTGACTGTTAGATTATTACCGGTTTATAGTTAAATTAGCATACCCCTTATTGAGCTGAAGCAGATGAACCAGAGAAAGGGGGCTTTGAAATCGGAATAGAAGTTGAAGAAGGAGATAAGAGGCTAACACTTCGGTAGGGATGAGGAGGTTCCACAAGCTGGCAAGAGCTCACAGGCGAGATGATCCCGGATCAGAAGTAGCATAGGGTGTCACATACCGAGTATCCCCCGTGGTCTTACAAAAAGAACAGCAATCATTATGGCAAATGCTACCACAAGCTTATATTCTGTCGGCAAGATCGCCGTACTCAACTCTTCTGCCAGACCTATTATGAGCCCACCCCCCATCGCCCCGTACGGACTGCCGATACCGCCGAGGATAACCGCAGCAAAGATCGGGAGCAGCATGAACCAGCCCATATTTGGGTTGATGTTTGTTATCAATCCGTATAATACACCGCCAACCGCCGCAAGAGCCATTCCAATAGCCCACGTGTATCGTATCACACGGTCAACATCAATCCCCGAAGCCCTTGCAAGGTCTGTGTTATCGGACAATGCTCGCATCGCCTTGCCAATCGTGGTCTTCTTCAAGAGATGGTGGACGAGAAACATACAGATTACCGCGACGATTATGACGACGATCTGATTCTGCGTGATGACCACGCTGCCCAGTTCTATCGCAGGCTTTACCGGCAGGTCATAGCGTTTGATGTCCGGACCCCAGAGGAATATAATGAGATTCCTGAGGAAGAGTGCCAGACCGATAGAGATGATGATCAAAGTTACACTGCCAGCGCCTTTATCACGCATTGGCTTCCAGATCATATAATCGCAAGCCACCGCTACAAGCGCTGTAATAACCACCGCGATTGCACCTGCGGGAATAAAGGGAATACCCAGAATCACGCTGAATACAAAGGTGAGATAAGCGCCGAGGGCAAGGAAATCGCCGTGTGCGAAATTAGCAAAATTCAGAATGCTATACGTCATGGATAGCCCGATAGCCGCGAGTGCTAAAATACTACCAAGCACGAGTCCGTTGATGACCAGCTGTAACATCTGGAAGCTCAGCAATCCTTTAATTGCATTCCCATATATGGGAGCTAAGTAAATAAATAAAACCGAAAATTGTTTAAAGAGGGAGTGCTTTCCTTTACACTGAGGGATAGATAAAGCGAAGAGGAGAGGGATTATGAATAAGAAAGAAGCTGGAGCAGATTTAGTGATAGCAGCTTTGATTCTGGCAGTCTTCCTGCCGTGGTGCACAGTGGCAGCTGTGGAGGAGGTAAAAATTGGGGTTATGCAGGCATTAACCGGAGACCTCGGTACTTACGGGCAACCGATGACCGATGCGATACTCCTGGCGGTGAAAGAGGTGAATGAGAACGGGGGTGTGCTAAATGGAACGTTGACAGTCATCGTGGAAGACACACAAACGTCGGAGGTAGCAGCCGTGGACGCAGCAAACAAGCTCGTTAAGGTGGACAAGGTACCAGTAATAATCGGTACAACAGGCAGCGGACCCAGTATGGCAATCATTGATATTACCACAGGCAACGGCGTAATTCAGATCTCGTCGTCCAATACAGCACCTGATTTCACCACATACCCGGACAACGACCTGTACTTCAGGACATGCCCCTCAGACGCATTACAGGGAAAGGCAATGGCGCGGCTCGCCATCAAAGAAGGCTATAAAAACGCAAGTACTCTGGTACTGAACAACCCGTATGGGGTGGGTTTCGAGGAGGTCTTCGTGGATGAGTTCGAAACTCTCGGCGGTACGGTACTGGAGACTGTGAGATACGACCCTGCGGGTACTATCTTCGACTCCGAGGTTGAGAAAGCCTGCCGTTCAAAACCCGATTTCGTAATGCTATGCTCATATCCAGAGACTGGAAGTGTGATATTGAGAACTGCGTACGAGAAAGGGTATATGAAGGATATTGGCTGGCTCCTTTCCGAAGGGCTCAGAGATGAAACACTGGCTGAGATGGTAGGCAAAGACGCCGCCGGTAACTACATCATAGCAGGGCTGAAAGGCACAACGCCAGACCCGAGAGCGGCAGGTCCGTCGTACGAGGCATTCAAAGAGAAGTACAAAGCAGAGTACGGAAGAGATGTAACAACCTACTGTTCTAACAGTTACGATGCCGCGGCGGTCGTGGCACTGGCAATCGAGAAAGCAGGTAAAGCAGAAGGGACTGCTATCCGGGACAGTATAAGAGAGGTTGCAAATCCACCGGGAGAAGAGGTCAGCGATATCGGAGAAGCACTGAGACTCATCCGTGAGGGCAAGGATATAAACTATCAGGGCGCTTCGGGTGAGATCACCTTCGATGAGAATGGTGACGTACTCGGTGTTTACTGTGAATTCTCAATCGCAGATGATGGAAGCATTGAGCTGGGTGAGACCATCCCGCTTGAGGGTGAAGTAACGCCAGCACCTACCGCAACACCTGCACCTACCGCAACACCAACGCCGACACCTACCGCAACACCTGCACCTACCGCAACACCAACACCCGAAGAGCCGGGCTTCGAAGCGATATCCGCCATCACAGGAATGCTCGCCATTGCATATTTAGTGGTGCGAAAAAGAGGGAAGTGTACGTGAAGAGGATGCTTTTAATCCTCCTTTCTTTTATTTTTTGTCACATCAACGAGATACTTGACCATGCAGGCATGTTCAACCGAACTGAGGATGACAAAAGCCTCATCAACCGTAGCACCACGTGCAAATGTGCCATGACCGCGTGCGATCACCGCCTTGTGATCCTTTAGTGCTTTAGCAGCATTGATAGCCAGCTCTTCTGAGCC
>JAODGV010000020.1 GCA_025464425.1 Methanosarcinales archaeon
ATTAATGTCTCTATCGCACCCTCCATCGCTATGTAGCTCCTGACAACGAATTCAGGGTATATCTCACACGGCTCTGAGAGCTCAGCCACATGCTTGGGTATGATGCCGGCTTCATCGTATGCCTGCTCACCGACCAGAAGAACGCAGTTCTCCCCACTTACAAGCTCTTCTGCCTTAGCCGATGAATCTATTAACTCCAGAGTCACGAAATCGCCATATGTTGCTCTTATCAACTGTTCTGTCTCCTTATCACCTGTTTTAATCGCTATAACCGGTGCTTTTGGTATATTCAGCCGTGTTATCACCGCCTTTTTGAGCTTCTCTCTCAGCTCTGCCACTCCAGCTCCGGGAGTCTGTACCAGTTCCATAGCCATGCGTATGTCATCGAACCGCCTCTTAAGCTCCTCACGATCCAGTGACGGCGTCAGTGTGAGTAACTTATCTTTTCCTGTGCGAGTCACGGCATAGCGCGAGAGCATCTCCAGAATCTCGCGTCTCAATTCCCGCGTCTCCTTCGTACAGAATACATCCCTTATCTTATACCCCGTCGTATCTTCATTATGCTTTATCACCACCTTCTCCGCTTCTCCCTCTTTCAGTCCGAGAATCAATGCCAGGGCGTTTAAAACCGGAAATTCCAGCCAATCTCTCAGATACCGTTCCAGAAATGCCGGTGGTGAATGAAAGGAGGTCATCTCTCCCTGTTGTATCTCAGCACGATACTCCTGCTATATAAATTCAGTTTCATATCATTCGCCGGTACCTTTGCCCGTCGTCCCGATTGCTGGTTCAATAACAGCCACTCGATCATTCCCGTCTCGGGATCGAATAGTAAATCCGTTACCGTGCCTATATAATCCCCCTCTTCTGATATCACCCTGCGATCCAGCAAAGTCCTGCTGAATATCCACATTGCCTTTCCTTCATTCCTGGCTATCAGCT
The DNA here is from genome assembly GCA_025464425.1 of Methanosarcinales archaeon. Classification (GTDB taxonomy): domain Archaea; phylum Halobacteriota; class Syntropharchaeia; order Alkanophagales; family Methanospirareceae; genus G60ANME1. Next base: position 943 of record JAODGV010000020.1, read on the forward strand.
CAAAGATGAATCGCTCCCTGCGCTTAAGTTCTTCCATATCCAGGCTGAGCAAATCACTGAGCGCTTTCATGTTCACAACATCCTCTAAGTTCAGTCCCAATCGGTATAAGATCGAGTATATCAGAGCCTGAACAAATGCAAAGGGATAATCCCTGCCATGCTGTACTCTCATCACCTCCTTCCCCGCCGGTTGCAGATAGTCGTTCAATAGGTGCTTCACTTCACGCTCTATCACATCCCTCGCACCGGTTTGATCCATTTTACCCCTGCTTATGCCCTTATCCTCACATATCTGGATTGCGTACGGGATGTAGCGCTTCAAAGAAGCTTCGTCAACCTCTTCTATGATGAAATTCCAGGGATACAGCCTGGATGACATATACGCAGCTACCTTCCCCTTATTCGCTTCCGCACGCTCTTCTCTCATTCTCGCCCCCTCCTATAAATTTAGATGGCATATGATATATTATTGTTGATATTCAACGCTTTAAGCATGTGTGCGTATGATGTTCATGATGTCCTCGATGGTATCAACATACTCCACATGGATGCCGATGTTCTTCTCTATGTAATCCCTGGCGTCTATTATCACCGGTCTCGGCCGGATTATGGTTATAAGCCCGATATGCTCCTCCTCCTCTTCATATTTTATTATACGGCTGTTCGCTCGTGGCAGTATGAATATCTTTTTCTTCGCTTCTTTCGCCGCTTCCGCCTTCTCTATGACTCCTCCAATCTCACCTACATGCCCGTTAGCATCTATCGTCCCGGTCATTGTTATATCATCGGGCAGCGAGATATTCTGCAGTGCTGCTATGATAAGCGTGGTCATCAATGCACCCGCACTCGGTCCATCCACCTCCGGTATCTTTGATGATGCATTGACACTGAATATAACATCGCTCCCCGAGAGATCAATACCGGTATAATTCTCAGCAGCGACAACCGCGGTATTCGCCGCATCCTGAAACACGACACCCATCAATGGCTTCGTCACAACGAGTACGCGCCCATAACCCGGTTTTATATCAACCGCGACCTGTATCATTGTGCCGTTCTCTATGATCTCGCGACTGTAAAACGGGAAATTACCACGATATACCACCTTTCGCATCACAGCAGGCGCTTCAAGCCTTGCACTCCCCACTTCCCCTGTCACCGTTGTTCTATTCAACTGCGCCTTCAAATCCGCAATTTCACTTCTATACACCTCTAACTGCGTCTTCGCATGCTGTAACGATAGATTCGTACGATAAAGCTCCTCAGTCAGGTATGCATTCGCCCGCTCGAGTTCATCTATTCGGCTTTTAAGCCTGTACAGATCAACACCCTGCCACTGGTTGGTTACAAAGTACACATTCGCAAATATAGAGACAATGAGAAGCGAAACAACTATTGCAAGTATCTTGTTCCCCATCCTATCACTACATATTCTTTAGCTTAATAAAAATTTTGGTCGTGGACAGAGCACACCCGGACTATACATCTTCACGCAGCAGGAGCACAGGATTTCCTAAGAGTCAACTCCTATCATGGTTGTTACTCAACTTTGAGTTCGGGAACGGTGCACTCGCGTATCAAATGGGGGCAACTCCTATCATGGTTATTACTCAACCGACCATATATACTCATTCCGGGAATAAATTACAAAATTGACGTTGAAAATTTGGTGCCTGGAGCCTGTGATTTGCTGATATTTCCCGTATATTACCCCGTGTACATCTTTTCTCGTATTTCAAAAGCCACTGTACTTATCCGTGCTGGCTTTTACATACTTCAGGCGGCAGCTGCTTTTTGCGAGTTTACCTCGTTATACCGGCTCTTCATGATGAAACAATGACTGCAGCAGAGCATCCCGCATCTCCTGATAGACACTCTCAGATTTTGTTCACCATAAATCTGTTATCTCCTTCGCTTGATAAATAAACCACCATCTGTGTGATGCGATGTCTCAGGACTGTGAACTAACACCCGAGGGTTCGCACATGCGTACGACGGAGAACACGGTGCAATAACTCCTTCACCCGCTCCCTGAAGTCTTCCAGCGAACCCTCATTCCTGATCACAACCGATGCACTTCCCATCGCCTCACCCATACCCCAGCCCATCTCACGCTCCTCCCGCTTCCTGAACTCCTCAAAGCTCAGGGTGTCATCGCCTCTACCCCGGGCTCTCAGCCTGCTATATCTGACCTGAAGAGGGGCATGGATACAGACAAGGGTGAAAAGATCGCCAAACCGCTCTTTGAATGCTTCTACCTCCGCTATGCCACGTATACCATCAACGACAACCACATCACTGCCCGTTGCTTCTATATACGGAATACATCGCTTCGCAATCGCATCCATGCCCTCCCTCTGCCGCAGTTCAGTTGCGATTCTACCCGCATTGGCGTCGTTCAGCGGGATATTCCGCCGTTTCAGTTCCGCTCTTATCACATCACCCATCACTATCACCGGAATGCCCAGTTCACGTGCCACAGATGCCGCTTCGGTCTTTCCAGCCGCGGGAGCGCCGACAAATGCTAATACCTGTATCTTTCGTGTAGCCACTTCTCCGCAGCACCCCGTGCAAGCCTCCGTTCTATCGCCGCATAGAATATGTTTGCCACACCGAGTAATTCCCCCTTCTCAATAACACCATCAACTACTGGATAGAATAGTGCCTCTTCGAGGACTCTTGGACCTTCTACCTTCCTCGGTCTGCCCGCAGTTGCAAACGAAGCGATGATACCGCATGCATGACGCATTATCGGGCATGGCAGCACTATTGACTTCGGCGGTACCTCAATCTCATCTATCCTTATGTTTATGAGCTCGTTCTTCTTCACCTCCCTGTCCTCCTTCGCTATCACCATCTCCCATTCACCATGCGGTCCCACGGTGAAGCCATAACTGAATGCTTCTACTATCTCCTTCTCGAACTCCCCGCCTATTCTATCCTTCCAGTAGGTTAGCCCTATCTTTGCCATGCTTCTTCATTTACACTCACTATTTAAAAAATCCATCGTATCCTTTATCGCACACAATCGCATATCCCAGTACTCATCAAGCATCTTCGTCTCTTCCGAATCCTCAAACACTATCCTGTCCCGTTCCACATCGGTTATCCGCCCGGTATGATTCCACATAACGCTCCGCCACTCATCCTCACTCAGCGCCCGGTCAATTGCATGCTCTATACTCGCACGGTAGAGAATGAGCTTTTCTCTTGCTTTTATCCTTATCTGGAATCCAAAGAAGATATAGCTGGCATCTCTATCGCGGTTATCCTCACAAACCGCCTTCGCAATCCGCAAATTCGCAGGTACGCCTTCAATAAATACACTTACCATCTTCACATCTCCACCTTGAGTTCCTCTTTCAGCGTCTTCAAAACCAGTTCTGCCTCCATACTCTCCACACCTTCTACCTTCTTTATCATCTCTATTATGTCACCACACTTATCATAGCCCGCACATTTTGATATCACGAGCAGGTCAAACTCGCCCGTTACGTGATGAACACAGCAACACTCAGCCATTTCCGCTATCGTACCACCCACATCATCTATACTGTACCCCTGCTTGATCTTCACTCTCGCGATCAACGTGACCATACCTATCTCCGCGGTATTGAGAATGGCTGTATAGCCACGTATGATGCCCCTGTTCACCAATCTCTTCACTCGTTCGCTTACCGTTGCCGTACTCACACCTATCTGCTGTGCTATCCTCGTGAACGATTGTCGGGAATCATGTTGAAGTTCCCGCAGTATCATACGATCTATATCATCCAATTCTATCACCTCCTTTATTAATGGTAAAATTGATGAACTCATCGAGTTTCATCTCCGCTTTGCCCGATTCCAGTACATCCTTCGCTATCTCAAGCGCTTCGGAGATGCTGCCCGCCTCCTCTGCTGCAAATATCGCTGATGCCGCATTCAACAGAACCACATCACGTCTCGCACCCGCTTCTCTACCTCCGAGGATGTCTCTCAGCATCTTAGCACCCTCCTCACTCGTGCCACCAGCAATCTCAGCCGGTGCGGCAACTCGTAACCCGAAATCCTCCGGTCTTATGTAGTATGTCTCGATCTCTCCACCATCAAGCTGCGATATCTTCGTCTTACCTGCGATGGAGACCTCGTCTATACCCGGCTCGCCATGTACGACCAGTGCCCGCTTCAACCCGAGTATGCGCAGTACCTTCGCTATCTTCTCGGTCAATCCCGCATCGTAAACGCCAAGCAACTGATGCGTTGCATTCGCAGGATTTGTCAATGGTCCAAGTATATTGAAGACCGTTCTCAATCCAAGCTTCTGCCTCACTTCCATCACGTTCTTCATCGCTGGATGATGCAATGGTGCGAACATGAACCCGATACCTACTTTCTCTATACATTCCTCTATCCTCTGCGGCGGTAACATCAGGTTGGCTCCCAGTTCCTCGATAACATCCGCACTGCCACATCTCGAAGTCACAGACCGATTACCATGTTTCGCCACCGGCACCACACAGGCAGTGATAAACGCGGCGGTGGTGGATATATTGAATGTCTTTATCGCATCACCTCCGGTGCCACATACATCCACCTTCTTCTCCACTCCAGGGTTGATCTTCAATGCCATATCCCGCATGGCACTGGCAAACGCTGCTATCTCTTCCTCAGTCTCCACTTTCATACGCATTGCAGTGAGGAACGCGGCAGTCTGAATCCTGTCCGCCTCCCCTGCCATCATCACCCGCATCGCACTCTCCGCTTCGTCCGCACTCAGATCTTTCCCATCCACTATCTTAGCCAGATATTTTCTGAGCATCTCTCTATAAGAACAAAAGTTTTTCTAAAGAAGCATATACCTTCATATAAAATAAATTATCACATACATTCATTCCAGTTCAACCTTTATCTTTCGCCATATCTTCAGCAGTTTTGTCATGCTCAGGTTCAGGGGACTGCTCAATTTCCCGGTATATGTTAGCCTGTTATTCAATATTGCATGCTTCAGTTCCTCGTCACTGGATGCGTTCGCAATTATATATGCATTACCCACCTCCCATCCGAAATGTGCGTCACTGCCCGCTGTTATCGGCAGGTCATGTCTGATAGCGAATTCTACCGCACGATCATTGTAACTCCGGAGAAGACACCGCGCATTTAACCCCTCCACACCATCAATTAATTCCGTATCATCATCTCGTAGCTGAAAAGCGGAACGGCGTATCTTATCAAATGGATGTGGTACAATGACTATACCGCCCTGAGCTTTTATCTCCTCGATGACAGCCCTGAAATCCCTCGTACGCTTACCCACCTCCTCATTCAGGAATAAACCTATCAGCTCCCCTCGGTTCGTCATTATCTCTGAGCCCACAATCACTTTGAAATTGCCGCTTTCATATGCCTTCGATTCTAATCCACCCCTTATCGTGTTGTGATCTGTTACAGCGATCCCGGCAAGTCCTCGTTTCTCAGCATGCTTCACGAGCTCTCGTGGCTCAAGTACGCCATCAATCGAATATTTCGTGTGCGTATGCAGGTCATATCTATTCATTTTGAAGTGGACTGAGAATATTCAAATGTATATTAAATAGGGGTATCATTGTATAAAAGAGGATAAAGAGGAGAGGGGATATGACAGTGAAGAAATTGAGCGGTGCGGAGATAGTGGTGGAGGAATTGAAGCGCGAGGGTGTGGAAACGGCGTTTGGTATACCCGGTGGTGCCCTGCTGGATTTATATGAGGTGCTCTACAATGAGGGGGCGATAAAGCATATACTTATGCGACACGAGCAGTGTGCAGCACATGCCGCGGATGGTTATGCCCGCGTGTCAGGTCGAACGGGCGTTTGTATCGCTACTTCAGGACCAGGTGCCACCAATCTCGTTACAGGACTGGCTACTGCGAATATTGATTCTTCACCCATTGTTGCACTGACTGGACAGGTCCCTACATCTGCGATAGGGTCAAATGCATTTCAGGAGGCGAGTACATTCACCATTACAATGCCTATAACGAAGCATAACTTCCTGGTAACGCGAACCGAGGATTTGCCACGGGTCATACATAACGCATTTTACATCGCCAGTACCGGGCGTAAGGGTGTTGTTCTGATAGACCTGCCGAAGGACGTCCAGGCGAAGAGGGTGGAAGTTGAATTACACCCCATGGACACCTTTCCTGGCTATAAGCCGAACATAATTCCGAATAAGGCACAGACGAAGCGAGCGGCAGAAGCACTTGTGAATGCCGAGCGCCCGGTCATCCTCGCAGGAGGTGGTGTCATAAGCTCAGGTGCGACCGAAGAATTAAGGAATCTCGCGGAGAAGCTCGGTGCAGGCGTTGTCACCACTCTGATGGGCAAAGGTGCGATACCTGAGACACATCCTCTATGTCTTGGTATGGCAGGTATGCACGGGCATATCTATGCAAATAGAGCACTTAACGAATGTGATGTCCTGCTTGCGCTCGGTACACGGTTCAGCGACAGGCTGACCGGCTGGCAACTTGACCAGTTTGCACCTGATGCGACCATAATCCATGTGGATGTTGATGCAGCAGAGATAAACAAGAATATACAGGTGGACATACCGATAGTGGGCGATGTGAAGCTTGCTATATCAGACATACTGAAATGGCTGGCTAAGGAGCGGATAAGAGAGGGCACTGTGTGGCTGCAGCGGATAAAAGAGATGCATTCCGCATGTGAGGATTGTATACGCGATGTATGGCGTGCGGGTTCATCAACATCGGATATCCTGATAAAGGAGCTCAGTAATATCCTGGACGGTAACGCCATAGTAACGACTGAGGTGGGGCAGTGTCAGATGTTTGCAGCGCATTATTACATGACCAGGGAGCCACGCACGTTCATAACCTCCGGTGGACTGGGCACAATGGGGTTCGGCTTCCCCGCAGCCATAGGTGCCAAAGTCGCAGCACCTGACAGGAAGGTGGTTGACATCGCCGGTGATGGTAGCTTCCTGATGACCTGCCAGGACCTGGCAACCTGTGTTGAGAATGATATCCATGTGGTTGTATGTATATTTGATAACCGGTATCTTGGTATGGTAAGGCAATGGCAGGAACTGTTCTTCGATAAGAGATATTCTCATACCCATCTGGGTATAACGCCCGATTTCGTTAAGTTAGGGGAGGCTTTCGGGTGCTATGCCGAGCGAGTGGAGAAGCCAGAGGACCTGAAGTCGGCATTGAATAACGCATTTGAATCAGGCAAGCCCGCGGTGCTTGATATGATAGTGGGGAAGGAGGATAAGGTGCTGCCGATGATACCTCCGGGTGGCGGCATAACCGGTATGATAGGAACGGAGAGATGCAAACGCATATAATATCTTTACTGGTAGAGGATAACCCTGGAGTGCTGACGCGGATGTCCGGTATGTTCACAATGCGAGGCATAAATATCTCTTCGCTTACCGTATCTCCGTGTGAGAAGGAGGGGCTGTCAAGGATGACAGTTGCGATAAAGGGCTCGGAGAGCGAGCTGGAGAAGGTGCGGAAGCAGCTGAGCAACATGATAGAAGTGCTGAAAGTGGTGGATTTGAAGGTGAACGATTCGATCTTACGCGATCTCTGCCTCATGAAGGTCCATACAAGGAATACTGATGCACGTGCGGAAGTGATGCAGTTAGCGGAATCCTACGGTGCGAAAATAGTTCATGCATCGCTCGATTCGGTCATACTCGAACTTACAGAAGAGCCCGAGCGGATAGATCGGCTCGTGGAGTTGATGAAGCATTTCGGCTTGAAACAGCTATTCAGAACAGGTATTACTGCGATCGGGATAGATTGAAAGGTCTCACAAATCGGATTGAGAATGATAGTATGGCGGAAATGAGTATGATGAGCTCGGTTCCATTGCTTATTATCGGTATCTCGGGCACGGAAGGAGAGGGCTTGACTGCATAATGCACTTCTCGTACGTCACCGGGTACAAACCATGAGAATGATATTCCGGGACCGGTCTCTTTTAGACCGAACCAGAACCTGAGGTTGTAATTATCCACCGAGAGGGGATAGAACAGGAATACACCATTGTAGAATGCATCCAGTAATATATGAGAAGCGATGAGAGTAGCAGCCAGAGCAAGCCACCTTATCTTTACCTTATTCCTGGCTTGTGGTACCGCCATGAAGATTAAAGGTAGAGCAATGATAAACACGTTATGGAGTGTTGCTCTGTGCACACCAAATAGCGAATCGAGGTCGCACAATAGCCCGAAGGGTATCAAAGCGATTGCTGGCTTCAGTTCATCCTCGCTCATGCACGAGGCAATGATGAAGAGTGAGATAGCAAGATGTAGACCTTCAGCGGGCATCTATCTGGTAGCAGCTTTTAAAGACCGTGCAAAATCCTCTATACGTTTTGTAAGGTCACTACCACCCTCTTCAATCAATTTTATTATCGCACTGCCAACGATCGCGCCATCGGCAAACTGGCATACCGCCTTAACGTGTTCGGGCATGGAGATGCCGAAGCCGACTGCGAGTGGCACATGGATCTTCATTCTCGACTCGTGTTCCCTTATTCGGGTTATCAGTGGTTCAATCACATCGGAAAGTCTTTCTCGCGCGCCCGTCACGCCGAGCAGCGATACTACATAGATGAAACCCGAAGCGGAACCGAGGATACGAGCCATTCGCTTATCTGTGGTCGTGGGTGCTATGAGGTATATCAAATCGGTCTCATATCTATTGCATACGTCCCGTAGCGGCTCTGACTCCTCGACCGGGAGGTCGGGTACTATGATACCACTTATACCCGCACTTTCACAATCGTCAACGAAACGTTCCAGCCCACGCTGCAGAATGAGATTATAATATGTGAGGCATACTTTCTCCACATTCTTTATCTTAGTAGCAACACTGAAATAAACATCAGGGTTCATTCCGGCACGTAAACTGCTCTCACTCGCTCGCTGTATCGTGACACCATCGGCAATGGGGTCAGAGAACGGCAATCCGAGCTCCAGAATGTCAACACCGCCACGAACCAGCGCATCTGCAATCTCAATTGTTGCGCCGACATCGGGATAACCAGCGGTGATGAACCCGATCAACGCCCCCTCGCCTCGATTACTCAGCTCCTCAAACTTATCCGTCAGTGACATCTCTGATGTTTATGATGATAGCACTTAAAAACAAAGAAGGTGTTTTGTATTAAAGATGCCTATCGCCCTAACAATTTTAACAACTGGAATAGCAGATAGGAATAAAGCAGATAGGATAACCATGAGGAGATGATGAAGAAGGTATATGGTGTTATAGGAGACCCGATAGAGCATAGCCTCTCGCCTGTTATGCATAATGCCGCATTTGACGCGCTTGGACTAAACGCCATTTATCTCGCATTCCGTGTATCCAAGGACGACGTGGGTGACGCAATACGTGGTGCGAAAAGCCTGGGTATCGCCGGGCTCAATGTCACCATACCACTGAAGGAGAAGGCACTCGAGTTCGTCGTGCCCGATGCGTTAGCAAGCCGCATAGGTGCGATAAACACCATTGATTTCAGTAAGGGTACACCTGAGGGCTACAATACCGATGGGCTCGGTGCACTGGCAGTATTAAAGGAAGCGGTAGGCGAGTTACGTAACAAAAAAGTGTTGATACTCGGTGCAGGAGGTGCAGCACGGGCTATTGCGTTCTATCTCGATTCTGAGGGGTCCATACTGACGATAGCGAACCGCAACGTGGCACGAGCCAGGCGGTTAGCTTCTGCTCTTCGTAATGCCGAACCGGTCGGCATGGATGAGCTCGAACGAAGAATAAAAGACATTGATATACTCATCAATGCCACACCTGTGGGAATGTACCCGCGAGAGGATGAAACACTCATAGATGCGGAATTGATGCATTCCGAACTCGTGGTATTCGATATTGTGTATAATCCACCGGAGACGAAACTGTTAAAGGAGGCGAAGAAGGCTGGTGTACGTACCTTAATAAACGGTTTGAAGATGCTACTCTATCAGGGTGCTGCATCGTTCAAAATATGGACCGGCATGGAACCACCGTTGAACAGGATGGAAGCAGCGGTAAGAGAAGCTCTTTCAGTACGAACCAGACCTTAGCTCCTTCATCCTCGCTATACTGCGTGCTATGTGATGTGAAGCACCGATATCCCAGCGGTTCCATAGCGCACCATCTATCTCCCTTATACCCCTGAGTGAAATCTCCCGCGCCTCTTCTATGCTATCACCGATACCAACAGTGCAGACGGTTCTTGAACCAAGTGCGTAGGTATTACCATCTGCTCTTAGCTCCATAGAACCCGGATATACTCGCAGAGCATTACCGTAATCCGTCATCATGCGATACACACCGCTCAAATCCACTCTCCGATCGCCGGTGTACCGTTCACGGTAACCGCCGTAGTCCATTGGCACCGCATAGGTAACTACCGTCGCTTTACGCTCGAATTCCACATCCTTGAGTGTGCCCTCAACCATCCGGAAGCAGATATCAACGAAGTCACTCTTCAAGACCGGCAATATATTCTGAATCTCAGGATCACCCGGACGACTGTTTATCTCCAGTATCTTCGCACCTTCTCGTGTATGCATAAAGGCGATATAGAACGGAATGCCCCTCAACTCTTCTTTTACGGCTGCACCTTCCTTCAACGCATTGAATATCCTGGCAGCGATACTCTCCTCCTCTTCTCGGTCACGCTCGCTCATGAACGGCAGCCAGTCCCTGACATCCTTATAAGAGCCCATACCGCCTGTATTGGGTCCCATATCATGATCAAATGCTCGTTTGTAATCCCTCGTATCAGGTAACGGCACAATACGCCTGCCGTCGCATAACGCCTGAAAACTCGATTCCTCACCCTCCAGCTTCTCCTCTAATATCACATCACTGCTACCGAAAATGCTCATGAAATGCTCATATAGCTGCTCTCTGGTCGTGAAATGGTCGCCCCAGACTCCCACGCCCTTACCAGCTGCGGGTCTGTCGGGCTTCACCACCACTCTTGAGTCCAGCTCGTCAAGGAATGCCCAGACCGCTCTCTTCAGCTCGTCACCGGTTGTGTATTCATCACGACGGAAGACTTTAAACCTGGGATTCGCATCAGGGCAGCACTCAGCGAGCATAAGCCGCTGTGACACTTTGCTCGCTTCTATCGCGTATCTCCTCGCCGGGCATATCATAGGTACACCAGTATCCCGCTCTATAACGTCCCTGATACCTTCTATTATCGGCTTCTCTGGGCAGCATATCCCAAAATCTATACCCTCTCTGTGGGCATACACGAAATCACGTATCCTGTGCACGTCCAGATCAGGGATTACCACATGCTTATCTGCATGCTTCAAATTGAACGGATTGCCCTGCCGGTCTGCGACATAAAAATGGAGATCGTAATCACCGCTGCCACTCCTGCTCAACGCGTCTATCACCGCGCAGGCGCGTGAGCCATACGAGACCACCAGAATCCCCACTCGCTCTGCCATGATATTGTTGTATTTATATAAAACAAAAGAATAGTTAGGTTAGGATATTAATTCATGAAGTGATGAGAAATGAGTGGAAGTGGAGAGATACCCCCGGTGGTGCAGAACCAGCTTGCACAACTGCAACAGTTGAAGCTTCAGCTGGAAGCGGTGGGCAGGCAGAAGATACAGGTTGAGGCGTTATTACGTGATACCGAGAACGCATTGAAAGAGCTGGAGAAGCTCGATGAGAATTCCATTATATATCGGACTGTGGGTGAATTGATGATAAAAGCAGATAAAACGGAGGTTCAGAAGGACCTGTCAGAGAGGAAGGAGACCTATGATCTCCGTTTAAAGACCCTGGAGCGTCAGGAGGAGCGGGTACAGAAGAGGTATCAGCAGTTGCAGCAACAGTTGCAGGAAGCTTTAGGTGGCACGCTGGGTGCCTGAGCCTTATTCATAATATAATTTAACTTTATTGTACCACGTTTTGTACTCCATGGCAGGAGGGATTTTAGAGTATGGAGATACCCTTGAATAAGATACGGGATGACGTATGGGAGGTTCCACAGACATTTAAAGAGTATATGAGAGTACCTGCGCGGATATATGCTGCGAAAACGCTACTGGAGAAGATGGAAAGAGACCTCACATTGCAGCAGGCGATAAATGTGGCTTCGTTACCCGGTATAGTGAAATACTCAATGGTCATGCCTGATGGGCATCAGGGCTACGGGTTCCCGATAGGTGGTGTCGCGGCTACGGACTTCGAGACGGGTGTCATATCGCCTGGCGGGGTTGGTTACGACATAAACTGTGGTGTGAGGCTTATTCGTACCAGCCTGAGTGAGGATGAGGTCAGACCGCACCTGAAGGAGATACTGAATGGGCTGTTCGAGTATATACCAGCCGGACTCGGACTCTCAGGCAGGGTTAAACTTACAGAGAACCAGCTGGATGAGGTACTCCTGGGCGGTTCAGAATGGTGTATAGAGAACGGCTATGGCTGGGACGAGGATGTGAAGCGTACAGAAGAGGGTGGGCGATTGAAGGCTGCGAATCCCGATAAGATAGATGCGAAATCCAGGAAACGTGGAGCTCCTCAGCTCGGCACGCTTGGCTCGGGCAATCATTTCCTGGAGGTGCAGGTGGTTGATGAGGTCTTTGATGCGGATACTGCGAAGGCGTTCGGTATAGAAGAGCCGGGACAGGTTACTGTACTCATACATACAGGTGGTAGAGGCTTCTCTCATGGCGTTTGTACATATTATCTCCGTACCTTCGAGCGTGAGATGAATAAAGACCCCACACTGGCAAAGATTCTCAGACTGGAGCGTGAACTCGCCTGTGCTTATCTCAGCAGTGATACCGGCATGGATTACTTTGAAGCGATGTGTGCATGTGCAAATTACGCATTTGCGAATCGGCAGCTTGCAACACACTGGGTGCGGGAGGTCTTTGAAGACGTTATGAGCCGCAAAGCGGAAGATATGGAGATACAGCTGGTGTACGACATCGCACATAACATAGCAAAGGAGGAGGAGCATATCGTGGATGGCAGGCGAAAGAAGCTGTGTGTGCATCGTAAGGGAGCGACGAGAGCGTTCCCCGCGGGCGATGAGCGGCTACCTCCGGTTTACCGTGCTGTGGGTCAGCCGGTACTGATTCCTGGTTCTATGGGTACTCGCAGCTTCCTGGCGGTTGGCACAGAAGTGGCGAAGCATGAGACATTCGGCAGCTGCGCTCATGGTTCAGGACGTGAGATGAGCAGAACGGCGGCAATGCGTAAATACCGTGGTAGCGAGGTGATAGCTGAGCTTAACAGACGTGGGATAATGGTGAAAGCGAGGGAGCGTAGCAAGAGAGACGTGCGGAAGAAGCGGGGCATACCATTTGACCGGTATGGTGAACTGGCGGAGGAGGTATCGGCGGCTTATAAAGACCCGGAAGTGGTTGTACGGAGCTGCGAAGTCGCGGGTATAGCCCGAAAAGTCGCAGCGTTCAGACCCATAGGTGTGATAAAGGGCTAATAATGCGAATAACGATAAGCGGACTCCCGGGTAGTGGCACTACCACAGTAGCGCGGCTATTGTCGGCTGAACTATCTATGGAACTGATCTCAGCGGGCGAGATGTTCAGACAACTTGCGGCGGACAGGCAATTGCATCTTGCGCAATTCAGCAAACTGGCGGAGGAGAAGGACGATTTTGACCGCTGGATAGATGAGAAGCAGTGTGAAGAGGGGATGAAGCGTGATAACGTGATTATAGAAGGCAGATTGTCCGGCTTCTTACTGCACGCTGCCGACCTGAAGATATGGTTAAAGGCGCCGGAAGAGGTTAGAGCGAGACGAATCGCGACACGTGAGCATATATCATACGAAGCAGCCATATCTGCCATGAGAGCACGGGAACGCTCAGAACGCACGCGTTACATGCGCTATTACGGGATTGACCTGAACGACCTCACGGGTTATGACCTCATAATAGACTCATCACGGTGGACTGAGCGGGATATAGTAGCGATGATTCGGATGGCAAAGGAGCGTGTGAGGGGCGGTGACCGGTGAGATAAAATACCTGAGCGAATGGGCTAAGCAGACATTTCATTATGCGATAACAGGCATTTTCGTTGGTCTCGTAGTTGTCGGCTTCTTCGTGTGCCTGGATTTGTTCGCATCATTATTCCTCCAATATCTTGGGGGTTATACACCGCCATCACCCAGATACGAGCGTCATTTCTTCTACTTCTCACCACTCTTAGGACCGGCTTTTTCAGATCATATATGGTTACTGCTACCACTTGCTTTTATTCCCGCACTGGGTGGCTTGATAGTGGGTGTATTGAAGTATAAGCTCTTCAGGGTGGCTAAGCCGGAGCTTCATGAGACCGATGTCTTCATTGATGGATTCCATAACGAGAAGGGATCAATAAAGTCGCGGGAAGGGCTGATCAGGGGCATATGCTCGGTACTGACGATAGGTTCGGGTGGCAGTGCGGGTCGTGAGGGACCGAGTGCAATGCTGGGTGCAACGGTGGGCTCGCTATTCAGCCGACTATTTAAGCTGGACGTGCGAGAACGTCGTAAGATACTGGCAGCGGCGGCGGGTGCAGGTATAGCAGCGATATTCAAATCGCCGCTCGGTGGCGCGTTCTTCGGTATTGAAACACTGTATCGGCGTGATATGGAAGTAGAAGCATTGGTACCAGCGATAATATGCTCCATCACATCTTATATAGTCGCATGCTCGTTCTTTGGTCATGGACACCTTTACGGGGTGGGTAGCTACGACGTCGCCATACTGCTGAAGCCTTTCTCTCTACTGCTATTCTTAGCACTTGGTATCGCCTGCATTCCGTTCGTTTACATGTTCATCAAGTTGCTGGAGATCATACGTAGTTTCTTCTTCGGCAAGCTTCGTATGCCGGACTGTTTCAAACCAGCGCTTGGCGGGTTCATCGTTGGTATGCTCTTACTCACCGGCTATTTCGGCATAAATCCCGACCATGACACGGATACCGGATTGCAGATAGCGAGTGGTATCCTGGGTGGTGGTTACGGGTTCATACAGGAGGCTTTTGATGGCAAACTCGCACTTACGGTTCTCGCATTCATTGCGATCGCGAAGATAATAGTCACAGCCATTACGCTCGGCTCGGGCGGTAGTGGCGGCTCGTTCATACCGTCATTGACGATGGGTGCATCCTTAGGCGGTGCAATTGGACTGATTCTCAATTACTTCTTCCCCGAGACTGTGAGATACCCGTGGGTGTTTGCACTCATCGGTGCCGCTGCGTTCTTCGGTGCCGCAGCCAATGCACCACTGACTGCATTGTTCATCGTCTGTGAGATCTCAGGCTCTTATACGCTATTTGTACC
>JAODGV010000021.1 GCA_025464425.1 Methanosarcinales archaeon
TTCCAGTAAACGGAGACATCTGATCGGGTATTCACACATGTAGTCAATAACAAATATGGCACAACGGAAATAAAAGCACCTTTTATGAAACGCCAGACAGGGAGGATAAGGCGGTAGAAATCGAGAAGGAAGTCGTTGAGAAGCTGAAAGAGCTCCTTGGAATAAAACTGGATTGCCTGTATTATGACACCACTTCAACGTTAAGAATATCGGTATCCAGGGGAAAGCGTCTGCGGATTATGTTTGATGGATTACCCTGTTCACGAACCCGAACCCCAGCGAATTCCGCTCGCCAAAGCCCGCATCCATCCCCAGCTCTATTATCCGCCGCTGCATATCGTCCATATAACTCCAGATAAACTCCCACATGCTACCCACCAGCACGTACTCGCGACCATCTATAACCACCTTCGTTGCTGTACCACGTCTGAACACGAACTGCTCAAACAGCTCGTATTCCCGCAGATTCGTGCCATAAAACTCGTTATACTTCTTCATCAGGTTCTCACTCAGCTGCCTGACAAACGCCTCAAATGAATATTTCGGTCGCCAGTAGACATATCTCGCCTTCCTCTCACACTCCGGTATCCGGTACCGCTCGTAACTCCTCTCGGGTATCCTTATTATTATAGGCGTGGCTGTCATCAATCTCAGACCACCCCGCCGCCTCAACCGCACATCTATGCGCTTGACTCCTCTCAGTTCAAAGCACATCTCCCCTATACCTATCATGTTAACATCACGAAGCGCCATCTCCAGCGATGATATAAGCACATGGTCAGGTGATGCGATGATCAAATTCGCAGATTCGCCCGCTTCCATGTCCCTTATCGGGAAAATATTGGAAAAACAGAAGAATTTGTAGCCCGGTCTGTCGTGCAACTCACCATATCCTGATTTCCTCAGCAGCCCGTAAATGAATCCCTGAAGCTTATGATGGTACATCATCTCATAACACTGATCCTTCACAGCATTCAGCTGTATGAGGAGTCGCATAGTTCCCTGACCTTCGATTCTATATCAGGTGCATGCATGATAGAAGTCCCCACGAGTATGGCATCCGCACCCGCATTGAACATCCTCAACGCATCATCCTTGCTCGCTATACCGCTCATCGCCACCAGAGGCACACCCGCCGGCAATCTGCTCTTCACCGCAGGTGCTATCGCTTCAAATGTCTCAAGTCGCACATCCAGCGTTACTAAATCTCGATTGTTTATACCTACGATTACGGAATCTGCAACCTCACTCAGATCAGGCAATTTAGCCCTCGAAACACTGTCTATCTCAACAATGCACTCCATACCGAACGAACGAGCCTTATTGACCAGTTCTATCATCTGCCGCTCATTCAGAAACCGCATTATCAGCAGGATTGCATCCGCACCATGTACATACGATTCCATCACCTGGAACTCATCAAATATGAAATCCTTCCTCAACACAGGTAATGAAACCGCGAGTTTTACCGCTTCCAGATCGGATAATGAGCCATCAAACGCTTCATCCGTCAGTACCGATACCGCACACGCACCGCCTGCCTCTATACGACTCGCTGCAACCGCTGCATCTATCTCTATACCCTGACCAGTGAGTCCTTTCCGCTTTAGCTCGCCAATCACCGGTCTCCTTCCGGCTTCTACTGCCGCCACTATCGCCTGTCTCATACTCCTCCGCACCTTCAATAGCTCCATGCGCCTCTTTTTACGCTTCAGTATCTCGTCCACCTGACGTGGTATTATCGCACTGTTACCGGTTGGATCCTCTATTATCAATGTCATCCCCTTCTCCCCCGCTTTTATCCCCTCTATATACTTCAATATGTAATCCGCACGTTCCCTCTTCGCTCCTTCTACCTCTGTGCGCAACATCTTCACTATCCGTTCCACACGTGCCAGCACTCCCTCCACCGTTGTGATGAACGATTCACCCCTTCTCGGCTCCACGTTCACACCCAGTTCCGGTATCTCTATCCTGCCACTGGACGACCTCACAACCATGGCACTCAAATCTTCCACGGAAGATACATGCAATTCATGCCGCTTCTTGCTCTCATCACCCGATAAAATCATCACATCAGAGTAATGATAGCCACATGACGGGCATGTACTCACAAACAGCATGATGTCACCGAAATAGGGTATGTTATAAGGCTTAAATTCAAGATCACTATCCGCGCCACAGACCGGGCATTTCTCCTTCACTTCACTCTCCACCCACCTTCTCCCTGGATATCTTCACACCCCCGGGCGCCACTACTATCTGATTCTCTCCTATACCCGCTATATCACCACCGACATCGAGCGTAGCCAGTTTGAGGTCCTTTATCGCCTTCTCTATCAGCACCTTATCATGTTTCACGAGTGAAATGTCCACGATAAGGAGATTACCTGCATAGACCTCCCGCTTCAAAACAGGAATATCATGCAAACCCGTCAATTCCGCGGTCCTCACATACATCTTCACCTCTTCCGGCTGCTCACCCATAGCCTCCTCGTACTCCTCTATATCCAGGTCGAAGTCCAGATAATCTCCCTCTTCCTCCTCCCTGCGCGGGAACAACTTCCCCAGACCTTCTTTCAAACCCATTCGTATCACCATCCTTAACTTCTACTTTTATAGATATAATTTTTATTTTACCTTGATTTATTCCTTCCCCTTCTGCTTTCTTTTCTTCTTCTTCTTCGCAAATAGCGAGGGCAGATGGATCGCATAAGTACCATTATGTCTTAAGCCCATCACTATCTCCTCCTTACTCATCAGTGCGTCCAGATTGAGCTCATAAATACCCGTACCTATGATCCTCAGACTCTCTATTCGCTCATCCGGGCTTATACCCTCATCACTTTCCTCTATCTTTAACCGCTCTACCAGCTCTTCTGCATTCAGGTCTGTACCATCCCTTATATACAGGAAGAACCTGCCACCGCATTCCGGGCAGCCATTGAGCATCTCTTCACTTATATGCTCAAACTTCTTGCCGCATTTCAAACATCTGTGCATTTTCAGGTCGTGGAGATGATAGCACTTATCAGGTCTTTATCCTTCTTTATCGTCCGCATCTTCGCCGCGGGTCCGATAACAGTGAGTCTGGTCCTCTTCCTCAGGTTCAATAAGCTCCTCTTCGCTGGATACCCGCTTATCTCGATGCCCGGGAAATTGTCATCCACCTCCAGCATCGTGAGCTCTATCAATTTCATCTGCTCCTCAGCCGTCAATCCTCCCTCAAGAACCACTATGTTGCCCGATTTGACATCGTCCAGTATAAACCTCAGCTTCTCCATCAAACCCATGGATTCTATCTTATCCCTGGATACCAGGTTCATCTCTATCCCCATCACTCCACCTCCTTCCTTGCTATTAACCGAAGACTTTTGCCATTTCCGCATACAGCACCTCCATATTATCACCCTTCAATGCCGATACAGGTACCACACGATGCTGCGGGAACGCGTTTTTTATACGCTGAGGGGCAGCATCGGGCAGATCTATCTTGTTCGCCGCGATGATGATTGGTATACCCCTCGCCTCCATGTTACCTATTATGACGACATTCGTCTGTGTATATGGGTCTTCAGTAGAATCCATGAGTAAAATGACACCATCAATATCATCAAGCCACTTAATCGCTTCTATAACACCCTCTGTCGCCTCTTTCGCACGCCGCTTCGCCTCATCTTCCGGCAGACCATAAGCCATGAAATCACGGAAATCTATCTTCGTTGCCAGTCCCGGCGTATCAACCACATCGAGCATCAACTTCGCCCGGCTCACCTTTGGCAAGGGATTACCACCACCATTATAGAATTTCCTCTTGAGATCTATTAGAATCCCCGCACGCCTTATCACACGCCTCGTTTCATGCGGTATCTCGGTGGATACGCCCACATCCTCATTCTCATCCACGAAGGTGTGTATTATCCGATTTGCAAGAGTCGTTTTACCAGCATTTGGTGGACCATAAATGCCTATCTTTACTGCTTTCTTCTTGAATAAAAGGGCTAACATCAGCTTCGATAGAAACCGCTTCATCCGCTTCCTCGTGCTCATCTCCGCTGATTAAAAATAGATTAAATTTAATAAAACCTTACCCCTTTATAGGTAAATAAAAGTTATGACATCATTAATAGCGTTCAGGGACAGTGGAAATTGGCAAAGATAGAGGGGGATACAGAGGAGGTAATAAGAGTACGCATACCGCAGCGAGATAAAGGTGAGGTGCTGGCTATTGTCGAGAAGATGCTGGGTGGCAGGAGAGTAACAGTCCAGTGTGAGGATGGAGTGGAGCGAATGGCGCGAATACCCGGCAGATTGAAGCGAAAACAGTGGATTAACGTCGGTGACGTCGTGATTATCATACCATGGGAGTTCCAGAATGAAAAAGCGGATCTCATACATAAATATACAAGACCGCAGGCGGAATGGTTGAGAAAGAAGGGCTATTTGAAGTAGAGAAATGGCTGAAGAGGGAAGAGCGACCTTTACCTAAGGGTAAGAAGCGGAAGAAGGATTATCGTGAGCTCAAAACAGAAGAGTATGTCTTTGAGCCCGTCACACTCGAAACGCTTTATAAATTCGCGAAGAAGGGTATAATAAAAGCGCTGGGCGGTCCTGTAAGCCGTGGTAAAGAAGCGATTGTATTTCACGCACTTGGTGACGCAGATGAAGAGTTAGCTATAAAGATATATAAGTTGAGCACATCTAACTTCAATGCCATGCTCGATTACATCATAGGTGATCCGAGATTCACGCACATAAAGAAGGACCGGCGTAGTGTGGTATTCACGTGGGCGCGTAAGGAACTGAAGAACCTTAAGCGAGCTTATAATGCCGGTGTACCCGTTCCCAGGCCGATTGCATGCATCAATAATGTGTTGATAATGGAATTTGTGGGTAAGGGCGGTATAGCCGCGCCGAGATTGCGTGACATACCGCCTGAACTGCTGGTACGGGATTTCGAGCTTGATGAGCTGCTCAAACTGATAATCAGCTATTTAAAAACACTCTATAAAGATGCGGGTATGGTCCATGCCGATCTCAGTGAGTTCAATATATTAATGCAGGGCTATGAGGGCGGTGAAGAGGAAGTGAAACCCGTATTGATAGATCTGGGACAGGCTCTGCTGCTGGAGCATCCAAATGCTGATGCGTTCCTCAGACGGGATGTTGAGAATATCCTCTTATTCTTCAACCGACTTGGTTTAAAATGTTCAGTAGAGGAGATGATCAGGTGGATAAAAAATGGCGATAACGCAGTATCTCAGGATACCACAGGATAGGATTGGGGTGCTCATCGGGCATAATGGTGCAGTAAAGGACGAGCTTGAGCGGCTATCAGCGAGTAAGATAAGTGTGGATAGCGAAGAGGGTGTGGTATGTATAGAGGGTGTAGAGGGAGAAGATCCCACAAAAACATTGAGGGTTGTGGATGTGGTCAGAGCGATAGGTCGTGGATTCTCTCCCGAGAGGGCTATCGCACTGCTCGAGGACGATTCTTTGATCTTTGATGTCATTTCGCTCGCTCATCTCTCCCCAAAGGCATTGAAGCGGATGAAGGGTCGGATAATAGGGCAGAAAGGCAAGACCAGACGCGTGATAGAGACGCTTACGGGCGTAAAAATGTCCGTATATGGTAAAACTGTCAGCCTGATAGGCTATCCAGAGCAGCTAAAAGAGGCGCGTGAGGCTATCGAGATGCTGCTCCGTGGTACGCCGCATAGTACCGTATATGCGTTCCTTGAGCGTAAAAGACCTGCATTGGAGCCTGAATGGTAGAGTATGATAGGTATAAGGAAGAGCGGCAGCGAATGGTCGAACAGTTGAGACGGCTTGGAGTGCGAGAAGAGGTGCTGGAAGCGATGAAACGTGTGAAGAGACACCTGTTTGTGCCTCCGGGACTGAGGGACCAGGCTTATGGCGATTATCCACTACCCATTGGTGATGGGCAGACGATAAGTGCACCGCATATGGTGGCGATGATGTGTGATTATCTTGACCTTGAGAAGGGTGCTAAAGTGCTTGAGATCGGTGCAGGCTCAGGATATCACGCCGCGGTGATTGCCGAGCTTATAGGCAAAAATGGCTGTGTTTACACCGTGGAGCGATTGCCATCGCTTGTTGAGTACTCAAGGCAGAACCTGAGAGCAGCAGGCTATATGAATGTCGTGGTGGTGCAGGGTGACGGCTCGCTTGGCTTGCCCGAACATGCGCCTTTTGACAGGATATGTGTGACCTGTGCTGCACCGGATATACCGCCGCCGCTGCTTGAACAGTTGAAGACCGGTGGAAAGATGGTGATACCCATCGGGCGGTACATACAGGTTCTGTATCTGGTGGAGAAGAAGAACGGTATAGAGAAGCGGAGTAAAAGCGAGGTCGTATTTGTACCACTGATCGGTAGATTCGGGTTCAGATAAGATGAGCGAAGAGATGATATCGCCCGCGAGTGGCAGGGTACTGAGGGTCACCGATGGTGAGGATAGAACTGTCTCCATATTCATGCATCTCCATAATTCTCATATCACAGTCGCGCCACTCGATGGCGTTGTACGGAGTATAATACCCGAACGAGGCACATTCAAGCCCGCATTCTTCCAAAACAGTGATCTCAATATGCGCAATACCATCGAACTTGTTACTCAGTATGGTACTGTAAAGGTGGTTCAAATAGCCGGATTCTTCACTCGCAGGATTATATGCCGTGTGAAAGAAGGGCAGAAGATACACAAAGGCGAGGAGATGGGTAAGATATGCTTTGGCTCGCGTGTGGATGTGAGCATACCGGAAGGCTTTGAGGTGTGTGTGCGCGGCGGTGCAAGAGTGAGACGGAGGAAAACGGTGATTGCAATATTGCAATGATTATCTCACAGCACTTTCCGCATTAATACCGCGGCTTCTCCGTCTTTATAATAGAAAGGAACAAATCCGATCTCTACGAACCCCATGCTTCTGTACAGTTGCTGTGCCACCCAGTTACTCACCCGGACTTCGAGCCGTACGAACCCGATCTTATACTTCCTCAGCAGGTTGAATGCAGCTTTCAGCAGCGCACGCCCGACACCCTTACCCCGAAATCGTGAATCCACCGCGAGTGCAAACACCCTGCCCTCTTCTTCCGGGGTTAATACCAGTACCGCAAACCCGATGACCATCCCATCCACCTCCGCGACAATGAAGCCCTCCTGCCATTCCCTGTATAACTCGGCATACAGGTTCTCATCACCTTCAAGGGACGCTTCCTCCTCTATCTCCATCACTCGCTTCATGTCCCGCATCTCAAAGTTCCTTATCAATATCCTGAGCCCTTTCGTCGTGTGCATTACCACAGGTTTCATATTCGCTATTTATCTGCCTCTGCCAGCTCCTTTTTACGCGTGTACTCGGTCACGAGCTCCGCTATTCGCTGCATCAACTCTTCACTCACCTGATTGTTATTCTTACGTGCATGTGCCCGCCATCGCTCTATCACCTCCTTCTCTCGCTCAGTATCGGTTACCGGCAGGTTCAGCCGTAGCTTCTCGGCTCGCGCCTGCATCGCATATTCCATCCGCTTTATCAGCAGAGCCGCGATAGACTCATCTATCTCGTCTATCTTCCTCCTTATCTCCTGCAGTCTTGCTATCCCCCGTGGTGGCATCTCCATGACTATCTGTTAATCAATGCGGGTTTAAAACGATTTACGATCAATGTGGCCAGATACCGAAGAATATCTCCAGACCAAGCACCGTGACACCGAGAGCGACACCAAATATCAGAACAGCCCTGGGCGGTAATTTGATAGCCGATTCCTCCACATCATAGTAGCGCATCAAGCCCGCAGAGGACATCAACCCTCGCTCTTCTCGCCTGCCGCCACCGCCACTCCTCTTCTCTTCCTTCCCCTTCTTCCTTTTACCCCTTCCTTTCGCTGCCATCTCTATTATCCTCTATTATTATCCTCGATTCTTTTACATCTATTACTGTACCCTCGTACGTTCCCGCATCATTATTCTTCAGTTCCACCGTCGTCGCCGTTGCGTTCGCTATATCGCCGGTGCTCATATCGGTATCACTGAGTATAACAATCCTCTTCAGAGCGGCATTAAGAGGTATGCCCCGCTCGGACTTGTATCGCCTCACTGCACGTACAATAGCAGCGATTAATTCACCCTCTGCCTCGGCATCTGCGTCTATCTCACCGGGCTGTGGCCATTTAGCCATATGTACGCTACCTTCTCTGCTGAGGTATGAGTACATCTCTTCTGCAAAGAATGGAATGAAAGGAGCAAGCAGGAGATTGAGGGTCTTCAGTGTCTGATATAGTGCATATCTGGCAGAGTCCCTACCGGAGCCACGCCCGTATAACCTCGACTTCGCCAGCTCAATGTAATCATCAGCGAGTACATACCATGCAAACGACCTGATACTCTTCATCGCTTCGTCAAACTGGTAATTATCCATCGCTTCGGTCACGGTAATGACGAGTTTGTTCAGTTGCGATAGCAGCCAGCGGTCAACAACTTCCAGTTCCGGCTCTTTAGCGCCTGGTTCATAGTCCGCGAGATGAATCATGGAGAACCTGAGAATGCTCCAGAGTTTCTGCATGAATTTACTCGCTGCTATTATGTCCTTCCACCGGAACTGCACGTCAGAGCCCGTTGCACCGCCTATCGCCGCCCACTGCCTGAACACGTCAGCACCATGCTTCTGTATCACCTCCTCAGGTGAGACTGTATTGTTCCTCGATTTGCTCATCTTATACCCGTCTTCACCCAGTACCATACCATTGATGAGTATGTTATGCCATGGTATCGTGCGTGTAAGTGCAAGGGAACGGAGTATGGAATAGAAAGCCCATGTTCTTATGATATCATGCCCCTGGGGTCTCAACGCGACCGGGAACTGGAATTCCGCCTCACCGGTATCAAAATGCCAGCCTGCAGTCCATAGTGCGGTCAGAGATGAGTCCATCCACGTATCCAGCACATCATATTCGGGCTCAAACTCGGTACTGCCGCAATTAGAGCATGGTGTGGCGGGGTTCATCTCCACGGGGTCAACCGGCAGTTGCGATTCCTCCGCGAGTTTCACAGCGCCACAGCGCTTGCAGTACCATACAGGGATAGGCACACTGAAGATGCGTTGCCGTGAGATACACCAGTCCCAGTCCATGGATTGAACCCAGTTCTCCAATCGTAATCGGAAATGAGGCGGATACCAGTTTATCTCCTTCGCTGCTTTCAATATCTCTTCTTTATTCACACGCACGAACCACTGACGTGTGGAGATTATCTCAATCGGCGTTTTACACCGCCAGCAAACGCCAACACTCTGCCTTATCGCCTCACGCCTCCTGAGCAAGCCCGAATCACTCAAATCAGATAGTATCCTGCTCCGGCATTCTACGGTGTCCAGTCCTGCGTACGCGCCTGCAATTGAGGTCATCCTGCCTCGCTCGTCTATTGATGCTCTGAGTGGCAGGTCATGCTGCTTCCACCATTTCACATCCTGCCGGTCGCCAAATGTACAGATCATGACCACTCCGGTACCAAATTCAGGGTCAACTGCATCGTCCTGATACACCTTCACACGCTGTCCAAAGATCGGTACTTCCAGTTCGCCACCTGTCATCCCTTTATAACGGTCATCTTCAGGATGTACCGCAACAGCCACACAGCTCGCCAGCAGCTCCGGTCTCGTGGTCGCAATCTCCACGTAACTATCATTGTCCGCTCGCCTGAAGAGTATGTAATTAAGATAAGCGTCCCGGTCTTCATACTCGACCTCTGCAAAAGCTATCGCGGTCTCACAGCGGGGACACCAGTTAACCGGATGTTCTGCCTGATATATCAGACCATCATGATACATCTTCAGGAATGACATCTGTGTATACCGCCTGTAGGAGTCATCCATAGTGATATATTCGTGGCTCCAGTCGATGGAGATGCCCAGCCGCTTCATCATTGCTCGCATCTGCTCTATGTTCCCGGCTGTCAGTTCCTTACACAGGGTTCTGAACTCGTGCTTGCTTATCTGATGTCTGGATATCCCGTGTATCTCCTCGACCTTCACCTCGGTCGGCAATCCGTGGCAGTCCCAGCCCTGAGGGAACATCACCTCATAGCCTCGCATTCGCTTGTATCGCGCAAGGAAATCAATGTAACACCAGTTCAGAGCGTTACCTATATGGAAATCACCGGTCGGGTAAGGTGGCGGGGTATCTATGATATAATGCTCCTTTCCCGATGCGGGATCGAAATAGTACATCGAATCGTCCCACGCATCCAGCCACTTCCGCTCCACAGTATCATAATCATACTTCTTCGGCAGTCGCATAGGTTGTTTATTTATATGGCTATGATATTTAAGTATTTGCGTCACATGAGGTCAACGGGATTTAACTCCGGACAACGGGCAGTCACCGCATTGCCCAGCTCGGCTGTCAGGTGTGTATCCTCTTTTGGGGAGAGAAAGTTCTTCGCAAAAAATCGCACTTGATTCGCTATATTCCAATTATACAAAACTATTTTTATATATATTCGCTATATTTAGAATAATGAGAAGAAC
>JAODGV010000139.1 GCA_025464425.1 Methanosarcinales archaeon
CTGTATCTCAATTTCCTGATAGATATCACACCGTTCTGTGATTGTGCCGAATTTGCACCTGAGTATCTCTGCCCGGATATAGGAATTCTGGCATCAAGGGACATAGTGGCGCTGGACATGGCGGCCATAGAGCTGATAAAGAAATTCGAGGGCGACCCTTCTGTCCAGGTACGAGAAGCGCACAGGCAGGGTCTGGGCGAATTGAATTACGAACTCATCGTGGTTTAAATCTATTTCCTGATGTTGTGGATTGTAACAATGAAGAAGCGGCTCTCGCTGCAGCACTACTGCCCTGTGCAACAGCAATTGAAATATCCTTGGGACCCGCAGCGGCACCGGCAATGAATATACCCGCACGTTCGGTATCCACAGGTGCACTCCGTGAATGCAACTCCCTGAACATACCATCTTCTGCAAGCGGTATCTTCAGCATATCTGACAGTCGCGGTATATCCTCTCCGGGCACATTGCCGATACCGAGCACCACGAGTTCGACCTCCACATTCCGCACCATGCCCTTCAATGTATCCTCCACCCTGACTATGAGGTTACCATTATCCTTCTCCGTTACTTCCGCGGGTCTGCCGCGAATAAAGCGAATGCCGAGCTCACGAGCACGTGTATAAAGCTCCTCATAGCTCCTGAATGGTGCTCTTATATCAATGTAGAATATGTAGCAGGATACCTCCGGACGCTTCTCTTTCAGCAGTATCGCGTTCTTTATGTTCTCCATGCAGCACACACCACCCGAGCAATACACGTTCCTGTTTATATCACGAGAGCCGACGCAATTGATGAAGCCCACACGCATCGGCGCCTCGCAGTCAGAAGGTCTGATCAGGTTACCGCTGGTTGGTCCCTCGGGGTGCGTAAGCCGTTCAAACTCCATTGTCGTTATCACATTATCATACAGCCCGTAGCCATAATCGTTACCGGGCATGGGATCATACGTTTCAGCGCCTGTTGCCACGATTATCGCACCCACATTCAACTTGCCGACACGCTCCTCCTGTGTGAAGTCTATCGCATCGTATTCACATGCACGCACACAGGCATCGCACCCTTCGTTTCGTATGCAGCTCTCCATATCTATGGTCGCGCATAACGGTACCGCATGAGGATATACAAAAATAGCCTTCCTCGTGCCCAGACACACACGATCCGGCGACTCAACCGGGCACACATCCATACACCTGAGACAGCCCACGCACTTCGCTTCGTCAACATAACGTGGCTTATACAGAACAGTGAGTTCGAAATCGCCCACATCGCCTCTTACAGCCGTCAC
Organism: Methanosarcinales archaeon; assembly: GCA_025464425.1. Lineage (GTDB taxonomy): Archaea > Halobacteriota > Syntropharchaeia > Alkanophagales > Methanospirareceae > G60ANME1. Next base: position 1,289 of record JAODGV010000139.1, read on the forward strand.
TTCCGCACAGGTAATCAGTTCGATGTTATCATTGCTCGTGAGCATCTGCATCTTCGGCTCCAGTATTGATATAGCGCTCTCACCGGTGGGGAATATACGATTGAGCTGTGCCACGCGTCCACCGATTGAAGGCGCTTTCTCCAGCAGGTACACATGGAAACCCATCTCACCAAGATCATTTGCTGCCTGTATGCCCGCAATACCACCACCTATCACCGCTACGGTATTTCGCTTATCCCTCATTTCCATCCCGTTTCAAATTTAGTGGACCCAGCGCTTTTAGCTCTTCTGTGAAGTCACGCATGACAGAAGCAAAGCGCTCGCCTTCGGCGGCTGACATCCATTCCAGCCGCAGCCGCCCGGGTTCGAGTCCCAGATACTCCATCGCCTTCTTCACCCGCGCCACTCGCTCCTCGGCTTTGTAATTGCCCGAGATGTAATGGCATTCGCCGGGATGACAGCCTGTAACAATAACGCCATCGGCTCCGTGCTTGAATGCATCGAATATGAATTCGGGTTCTACCCGCCCCGAACACATCACGCGTATTATACGCACGTTCGGTGGGTATCGGAAGCGAGATACACCCGCGAGGTCTGCTGCCGCATAAGAGCACCAGTTACAGCAGAAAGCAACTATCCGGGGCTCGAACATCTCCTTCTGTTAGATCAGGTTCAGCTCCTTCAACTTATCCATCAAAACGTTCACCGCTCTTCTACAATCCTCAACGGTTTTGCCACCGGTTATCACCAGTCGTCCAGAACTGAATATCAATATTGCACTTTTCGGGTCTTCTATACGATAAACAAGCCCGGGGAAGACCTCTGGCTCGTATTCCATGCCCTCAAGCTCCAGACCCACAACGATCGCGCCGAGGTTGAGTTCCTTCCCGGTATTGGCGGAAGCGACGATATTCTGCACCCTGAACTCAGGGTGCTCTGGCACATCTATCCCTATACGTCTGAGATCGGCGGCAAGCATGTCCATAACCTTACGCACACCCTCTTCGGTCTTCGAGCCCGTACAGACCACCTTACCCGAGCGGAAGATGAGGAAAGCCGCTTTGGGGTCATGCGTCCTGTACACCAGCCCTGGGAACTTCTTCTTCGTAAATACCGCATCTTCCAGCTTTGATTCGATATATTTCAGATCTAATTCATCAGCAATCCTTGCATTCGCCACCACATTCTCTACTTTTATTTCTATTTCGGTCATCATCACCCACTCCAATTGTTTATAAAAAGCAAGGTATATATAATTGAAGCATAAAATTGAAACAATTTTTGTGGTGTAAGCAGGGATGAGAGATGAAGAGCAGGATAAAGAGGATAAGAGGTACAAGGACCTGCGGCGGTGGTTCGCACAAGAAACGCCGTGGTAAGGGCAGCAAAGGCGGTTCCGGTAATGCCGGTGCTTATGAACACCATTTCGTACGGTCTCTGAAGCGAGGCATAAGGAAGGGTAAAGTTAGAGGTAAGCGAAGCATTCACGCTGCCAGGCGAGATGAGCGGATATTGAACGTAGGGGAACTGGAGGAGCGGCTGGATGAACTGCTGGATTCGGGCAATGCGGAAGAGCGTGACGATGCATTTATCATTGATACAACCCAACTTGGCATAACGAAGATACTGGGTAAGGGCGGAGTGACAAAGAAGTTGATGGTGAAGGCGAGAGCGATAACGAACGAAGCTAAGGCTAAGATAGAGCAGGCGGGAGGTAGTGTAGAGATAGTTAGCTGAGGTAAATACGATGAGTCTGCGAGAAGTCCTGACACCGATACTGGAGAGATTCCCGATGGTTGAACGCCCGGGCTGGCACGTTCATTTCAAGACCAAGCTGGCATGGACTCTTGCTATACTCATACTCTATTTCGCCCTGGGTAACGTGCCTCTTTT